>CAZHLX010000025.1:0-11623 GCA_964533345.1 uncultured Pseudomonadales bacterium | reverse complement strand
ATATCGATGCTGGTAAGACCACAACTACAGAGAGAATTTTATTCTATACAGGACGTACTTATAAAATTGGAGAAGTTCATGAGGGTGAGGCTACTATGGATTGGATGGCTCAGGAGCAAGAGCGTGGTATTACCATTATGTCTGCTGCTACCACTACCTTCTGGACTCCATATTTCGAATCCCGTTTACCAAAAGAAAATTATCGATTAAATATTATTGATACTCCAGGACACGTTGATTTTACTGCTGAAGTAGAGCGTTCACTACGTGTTTTAGATGGAGGTGTAACAGTCTTAGATGCTTCTGAAGGAGTTCAGTCCCAGTCAGAAACTGTTTGGCGTCAGGCTGATAAATACAATGTGCCTCGTGTTTGTTTTGTGAACAAAATGGACAAATTAGGTGCAGATTTCTTTGCCACTATTGAAGATATTAAAGACAAGTTTGGAGTTAAACCAGCTATCTTGAACTTCCCAATGGGAGCCGAAGATAAATTCTTGGGAGTGATCCAGCTACTAGATGAAAAGGCTTATTTCTGGGAAGACAAAGCTGCTTCCACTGAACCTGAGATTAAGGATATTCCTGAAGAATATAAAGAGAGAGCTCAAGAGCTTCGTGCTCAGTTAGTTGAGGCTATAGCCGAAACTGATGATGCTTTGATGGAAAAATTCCTCATGGAAGAAGAAATTTCGGTTGAAGAGCTTAAAGATACCTTACGTAAAGCTGTAATTGATTACAAACTAGTTCCCGTTATGGCTGGATCATCTTTGAAAAACACTGGCGTGCAGCCATTGTTGGATGCAGTCATCGAGTATCTACCATCTCCGATGGACATTGATCACATTACAGGAACAAATCCTAAGACTGAAGAAGAAGTTGAGAGAAAATTAAAGCCAGAAGAGCCTTTTACAGGTTTGGCTTTTAAGATTCAAACAGATCCTCATGTGGGTCGCTTAACTTATGTGAGAGTTTATTCTGGAAAAATTGAATCTGGTAGTTATATTTACAATTCATCTACTAAGAGTAAAGAACGTGTTGGCCGGTTATTGTTAATGCATGCTAATGAACGTGAAGAAATCCAAATGGCTGAGGCTGGTGAGATTGTGGCTTTGATTGGTCTTAAAGACACCACTACCGGTGATACATTATGTGACCAAGGTAGTCCAATCGAGTTAGAGAGAATCACTTTTGCTGATCCAGTTATTTCTTTAGCTATTGAGCCTAAAACTAAATCTGATCAAGAAAAGATGGGTTTGGCTCTTAATAAACTCTCTGAAGAAGATCCAACTTTCACTATTGAGGTTGATCATGAGACTGGTCAAACAATTATTGGTGGTATGGGTGAGCTTCATCTAGAAATTATTGTTGATCGAATGAAGAGAGAATTTAATGTCGATGCTGGTGTTGGTAAGCCTCAAGTTGCTTATAAAGAAACTATTAAAAAAGCTGCTGAAGGTGAAGGCAAATATATCAAGCAAACTGGTGGTCGTGGTCAATATGGTCACTGTTTAATTAAGGTTGAACCTAAAGATCAAGGCACTGGATATGAGTTTATAAATGAAATTACTGGAGGTGTTATTCCTCGAGAATTTATTAAGCCAATCGACAAAGGTATTCAAGAATCTATGGAGCGTGGTTATTTAGCCAAGTATCCTTTAGTAGATTTTTCAGTTGCTGTTTATGATGGTTCATATCACGATGTTGACTCAAGTGAAGTCGCTTTTAAGATGGCCGGTTCTTTAGCTCTACGAGATGCTTTAAGTAAAGCAGATGTAGTTTTATTAGAACCAATCATGAAAGTTGAAGTTACCGCTCCCGAAGAATTTATGGGAGATGTGATTGGCGACCTTTCTAGCCGTCGAGGACAAGTCCAAGGAACTACCAACCGAGGTAAAATGGTAATTATTACTGGTCTGGTCCCGTTGGCAGAGATGCAGGGCTATGTTACAATCTTGAGGAGCATGACTCAAGGGCGTGCTTCAAGTGTGTTGTTGCCAAGTCATTATGATGAGGTTCCTAATAACATCACTCAGGAAATTATTGAACAAAAGAATAAGGCATCATAATTTAGTAGTAAGTAAAAAATAGTATTTAGCTATCATCAAAGACAAAAGGAGAATAATATGTCAGACGACAGCAAGAAATTTAATCGTGACAAGACTCACGTTAACGTGGGTACCATTGGTCACGTTGATCATGGTAAGACAACTCTTACCGCCGCTATTACTAGTACTTTAGCAAAAAAAGTTCCTAGTGATATTAATAAAGCATTAGGATACTTAGATATTGATAATGCTCCAGAAGAAGCAGCTCGTGGTGTTACCATCAGCATCTCTCACATTGAGTATGAAACTGAAAAACGTCACTATGCTCACATTGATGCTCCAGGTCACGCTGACTACATCAAGAACATGATCACTGGTGCTGCTCAAATGGACGGTGCTATTTTGGTTGTAGCTGCTAATGATGGTCCTATGCCTCAAACTAGAGAGCATATCCTCTTAGCCAAACAAGTTAACGTTCCAAAGATTATTGTTGCTTTAAACAAAGTTGATATGGTTGATGATCCAGAATTGCTCGATCTCGTTGAGATGGAGGTTCGTGAGCTTTTAACCAAATACAAGTTTGATGGTGACAATGCTCCAGTAGTTCGTGTAAGTGCTCTCAAAGCTTTAGAAGGTGATGAAGAAGCACAAAACCAGATTATGGAGTTGATGAAGGCTGTAGATGAATATATTCCTGATCCAGTTCGTGAGCTCGACAAACCATTCCTAATGCCTATTGAGGATGTTTTCTCAATCAAGGGTCGTGGAACTGTGGTAACTGGTCGTATCGCTGCTGGAAAAGTTAAAGTTGGTGAAGAAATTGAGATCGTTGGTATCAGAGATACAGACAAGACAACTGTGACTGGGGTGGAAATGTTCCGTAAGCTTTTAGATGATGGTCAGGCTGGTGATAACGTCGGTATCCTCTTAAGAGGTAAAGGAAAAGATGATGTAGAGCGTGGTCAAGTTTTGGCTAAGCCAGGCACAGCTACACCTCATACTGAGTTTGAAGCTGAGGTATATATCTTAACTAAAGAAGAGGGTGGACGTCATAAGCCATTCTTCACTGGTTACAGACCTCAATTCTATGTTAGAACCACTGATGTAACTGGTGAGATCGCTCTTCCAGATGGAGTAGAGATGGTTATGCCAGGTGATAACGCTAAGATGAATGTTAAGCTGATTGTCCCAGTCGCTATGGCTGAAGGTCTTCGCTTTGCTATTCGTGAAGGTGGCCACACCATTGGTGCTGGTGCTATTACTAAGATTATTAAATAAGGAAGATGAAAATATAGGAAAAGTCCCGCCGAGGCGGGACTTTTCATTTATCAATAGCTTTGATACAATAATCGCCTGATAAGATTAAACAAAATAGGTCTGTACAACCAGGCGGATACCAGATATAATCACGGTCTGTTTTAATCAAATAAAATAAAAAACATTAACAACAATATGACACCGAGTTCTGACAAAAACGATGCCTATAAGATTAGAGTTAGACTGAAGTCTTACGATCACCGCGTTATTGACGAGGCTGGCCGCAAGATTTTAGAAACAGCTCTTTCTACAGGCGCTAAGGTAAAAGGTCCAATTCCTTTACCCACACATCGTAAATGGTTTACTGTGTTGATTTCTCCTCACACGGATAAAGATTCACAGGAAAAGTATGTAATTAGGACTCACAAGAGGTTGATTGACATAGTCAACCCAACGAGTAAAACCATTGACTCGTTAATGCATTTGGAATTACCCGCAGGGGTTGATATCCAAATCAAAATGTAAATAAGAAGACTTGAAAACTTCTTAGACAAAAAGAATGATAAACCTAAATTTGGTAACTAAAAAAACAAAGAACAATGTTAGACAGTATTTTTGCCACCAAACTAGACATGACTCAAGCCTGGTCCCAGGACGGGAAAAGACTGGCTGTAACTCGTTGTGTGGTCAAAGATAATTTAGTCACCGATAAAAAAGCCGATGATGTTTACGAAATTGGCTATGGTGATAAAAAACTAAAGAACATGTCCAAACCACTCCGAAGCAAGATGCAGAAGGGTGGTTTTTCAGTAGGTGCTACAAAGTTTCAAGGACTTCGTCAGTTTAACAAAACTTCAGAAAATGAAGCTGAAGAGAATAACACCGACCCAATCAAGGTCGGTGATGTCGTTAAAGTGGGTCAAGTTCTAGAAGTTGGCGATATGGTCAAAGTTCAAGGGACTAGCAAAGGCCGCGGTTTTACTGGGGTGATGAAGCGTCATGGATTCTCAGGTGGACAACGTACTCATGGTCAATCAGATCGAGAACGTGCTCCTGGTTCAATTGGTTCTGGAACTACTCCAGGTAGGGTTTGGAAGGGTAAGAAGATGGCTGGTCATCATGGCACTGAGACTAAAACAGTCAGTGGCTTGGTGGTAATTTATATTGATCCAGCAACTGATGAGGTTTGGTTGAGTGGCCCTGTACCGGGCCATTATTCTTCTATTGTCAGAATTATTAAAACTGGTGATAAGAAAGAGATTAAGCTTGATAAGGCTGCTTCTGGAATTAAAGAAGCAGAAAAACTAGAGGCTGATACTAAAGAAGAAACTAAAGTTGAGAATCAGGCTGAACTAGCTGAGGCTCAAGCCAAAACTGAAGAGAAAAAAGACGAAAAAAAGGCTGAGGAGCCAAAAACAGAAAAAGCTGAAGAAGAAACAAAATAATGAAATTAACTACTTTTACTAAAACTGGCGCTAAAAGCAAATCACCTCTTACAGTTAAGGATGAGGTTTTCAATGCTGAAGTTAATAAAGACTTATTAGCTCAAGGTGTTAGAGTCTACCTGTCTAACCAGCGTCAAGGAACTAGTAAAGTTAAGAATAGATCAGCAGTAACTAGAACTAAGAAGAAATGGTACAAGCAAAAAGGAACTGGTAATGCTCGTCATGGTTCTAGAAATGCTCCTATCTTTGTTGGTGGTGGTGTTGCTCATGGGCCAACTGGTTTAAACAACTGGAAGTTGAAACTCACTAAGCGCCTAAAAGGACAGGCACTGATTGCAGCCTTAAGTGCTCAGAAAAGCAATATTATTGCTTGTGATGGTTTAAATGATCTCTCTGGGAAAACTAAGGAAGCTGCTGGGTTATTAGCTAAGTTATCTGATCCTAAGGATAAAGTTCTAGTGGTTGTTTCAGAAGCAAAACCAGAGATAATTAGAAGTTTGAGAAACCTCAAAAAAGTCTTAGTAACCAGAGCCGAAAGAATCAATATCTATGAGCTAGCATTAGCAGACAAAATTATTGTTACTAGTGATGCAACTAAGCAACTTGAAGAAAAATTAAGTAAATACGTGAAAAAAGCTAAAAAAGTTAGCAAAGAGGATAAATAAAAATGAATCCTTATATCTTGAAAAAACCAATTATTACCGAGAAATCAATGAGCTTAGCTAATACTAGTAATGTTTATACTTTTGAAGTCGATCGCTTAGCTAATAAGCAACAGATTAAAGAAGCTGTAGAGAAGCTCTATGGAGTGACGGTGTTAAATGTTAACACTACTACTCGTAATGCTCATGTTAAAAAAACTGGAAAACGTCGCTTGGCAAAACAAGTGGCTCAAGTAAAAAAAGCTATGGTCTCTTTAAAAGAAGGCGATCATATCGAATTATTTGATATTTACAACGAATAATATGTTAAAGAAAAGAAAACCAACTACTAGCGGAACTCGTCATCAGGTTGTTTTAGATCGAAGTGGTCTCCATAAAGGTGAACCAGAAAAATCTTTATTGGCTAAAGGTCATAAGAAACGACAAGGGCGTGGTTATAAAGGCCACATAACGATGAGACATCGTGGTGGGGGTGTGAAGAAACGCATGAGAATTATTGATTGGAAACGTAGAAAACGAGACATTCCAGCTAGAGTTGAAAGAATTGAGTATGATCCAATGCGCAGTGCCAACATTGCCTTAGTAATTTATCCAGATGGAGACAAAGCTTACGTTTTAGCTCCAGACCAATTAAACATTGGAGACCAAATAGTGGCTGGAGAAAAAGTCGAGGTCAAAACTGGAAACTCAATGCCTCTAAGTAATGTTCCAGTTGGTATCCCAATTCACAATTTAGAGCTAAGACCTGGTAAAGGAGCTCAGTTAGTTCGTGGAGCAGGAACTGCAGCCTATGTTCAATCAAAAGAAGGTAACTACGCTACTATCCAGATGCCTTCAAAGGAGCTGCGTTTGATTAACCTCAAGTGCTACGCTACAATTGGCCAGATCGGAAATCAAGACTGGAAGAATAGAAAGATTGGTAAGGCTGGAAGAAAGAGATTGATGGGTATTCGTCCAACTGTGAGAGGGACAGCTCAACATCCAGGCTCTCATCCCCATGGTGGTGGTGAAGGTAGATCTGGTGTGGGTATGAAGTATCCTAAAACTCCTTGGGGTAAGCATGCAAGAGGTCTCAAGACTCGCAGCAAACGTAAGAGTAACAAATTTATTGTCAGAGACAGAAGAGTTAAAGTATAAATTAAGGTAAAATAAAAAATATGGGAAGATCAAGTAAAAAAGGACCATTCGTTGACCCAAAGCTAATGGCTAAGGTAATGAAACAAAAGCAAGCTGGGCAGAAAACCCCAATTAAGACTTGGGCTCGTAGTTGTACGATTGCTCCAGAGTTTGTCGGTCATACTTTCTCAGTACATCAGGGTAAGAACTTTGTTGAAGTTTTTTGCTCTGAGGACATGGTGGGACATAAGTTAGGTGAGTTTGCTATTACTCGTAATTTCCGAGGTCATGGCAGAATGGTAAAACGAGTTATTTCTAAGACTTAATGCATATGAAAATTACGGCTACACAGAAACAGATTCGACAGACACCTCGCAAGGTTAGATTGGTGGCAAATCAAGTTAAGGATTTACCACTAGAGCAAGCTATGCGTCAGTTGGCAGTGATTAACAGAAGAGCAAGTTTAGTTATTTTGAAGGTAATTAAACAAGCCATTGCTAATGCAATGAACAATCAGCGTTTGCCTTTTGAGAGCTTATCTTTGACTAGCATCAAAGTTACTCCAGGACCTGTTTATAAACGTTGGAGAGCTGTTAGTAGAGGTCGTGCTCATAGCATTATGAAAAGGACCGCTCATATCCAAGTTGAACTTGGAGTTAAAGGAGCAGAAAAACCTGCTGGTAAAAAATCTGCACCTAAAAAAGAAGCCGTTAAAGAAACTAAAGCTAAGTCAGAAAGTAAAAAACCAGCCAAAAAAGTAGCTCAAAAAGCTACTCCGGCTAAGAAAAAAGTAACAACTAAGGCAAAGAAAACTAAATAATATGGGACAGAAAGTACATCCTACCGGTTTTAGATTAGGTACCACCTTCACTTGGAAGTCACGTTGGTACACCACTGCTGAGAAATACTCTTCTAAAGTAATTGAAGATTATAAATTGAGAAAATATCTCAAGGAAAAACTCTCTAACGCTGGCTTAACTGAGGTAGTGATTGAAAGAAGTGTTAAAAAGATTAAGATAACTGTTTCTGTCTCAAGACCAGGTGTGGTTATTGGTAGAGGTGGATCTAACCTAGAAGAGGTTAGAAAAGGTGTTGAAAACATTTTAAATGTTTCTAAGTTGAAAAAAGATAAAGTACACGTTGATATTCAGGTGAGTGAGGTTCAACAACCTAACTTGAGTGCCAAGTTGGTTGCTGAGAGAATCTCTCAACAACTAGTATCTCGTTATCCTCACCGAAGAGCTGTTAACCAAGCTATTGAAAAGGTCATGCAAGCTGGAGCAAAAGGTGTTAAGATTCAACTTTCCGGTCGTATCGGTGGAGCTGAGATTGGACGCAGCGAGAAATATGGCCAAGGCAGTGTGCCTACCCAAACTTTAAGAGCTAACATTGATTATCACCATGAGGCAGCCAGAACTCGTTCTGGTTATGTCGGGATTAAGGTTTGGATTTACAAAGGGGAAAAAGAAATTTAAAAGAGTACTATGTTACAACCTAAGAAAACCAAGTACCGCAAGCAGTTCAGAGGCAAAATGAGAGGAAAAGCTCTCCGTGGCAATCAGCTCTCTTTTGGTGAATTCGGACTTAAGGCTACTGGTCGAGGTTGGGTGTCGGCTCGCCAAATTGAGGCAGCTCGTAAAAAGATCACCCATGTAACTAAGAGAAATGGGAAGTACTGGATCAGAGTTTTTCCAGATAAACCAATTACTGGTAAACCAGTAGGGGTTAAGATGGGCTCTGGAAAAGGAGAAATAAAAGAATACGTAGCCACAGTTTTACCAGGCACAATTTTATTTGAGCTGGGTGGAGTTAATGCAGAAATGGCTAGAGAAGCTTTGAGAAAAGCTGGGCACAAGATATCAGTTAAGACTCAGATTATAGAAAAGTAACTATGAAAAGAAAAGACATTACCGCTCTACACGAGATGACTACTGATGAACTACAGCAGAAACTAGCTGAGTTACGAAAAGATCTGGCTAAAGCTAAGTTAGAGTTGCCTGTTGGTAAATTAGCAGATACTAGAATGCCTGGAAAAATCAGAGATGATATAGCTCGTATTAAAACAGTTTTAAGAGAGAAACAACTTGCTGCTAAAAATGAAGAACCAGCAGCTGAAAAAAAAGAAGAGAAGGAAACTAAGTAATGCCAAAAAAACAACTTACCGGAAAAGTGATCTCACTGTCTTCAGATAAAACCGTTAAGGTTGAAACTGAGAGACAATGGCAGCATCCTTTGTATAAAAAGAGTGTTAAAAGAAGCAAGAACTACATGTGTCATTCTCAAGGAATCGAGTTAAAAGTGGGTGATAAAGTAGTGATAGAAGAATGTCGTCCAGTGAGTAAGACAAAGCGTTTTAGAGTTATTAATAAGGTAGAGAAATAAAATGATTCAGTTAAGATCAACTTTACGAGTCGCTGATAATAGTGGAGCTAAAACTCTCCGAGTTATTCAGGTTTATGGTGGTTCTAGAAAACGTTTTGGATATGTTGGAGATGTAGTTAGCGCTTCTGTAATTGCTGCTCAACCTCAGAGTGAAGTTAAAAGAGGTGAAGTAGTCAGAGCAGTCATCGTTAGAACTAAAAAAGAGAAAAGACGTGCTAGTGGTGAGTATGTAAGATTTGATGATAATGCAGCAGTAATCTTAACTGCTAGAAAAAGTACTGATCCAATTGGAACTAGAGTTTTTGGACCAGTTGCTAGAGAAGTTAAAGAGAAAAATTATAATAAGATTGCAAGTCTTGCATCGGAGGTTTTATAATCGGCGCTTATGAAATTTAAAGTTGGAGATCAAGTACTAGTAACTGCTGGAAAAGACAAAGGTCAAAAAGGTGAGATCGTTAAGGTTTTACCAGTAAAAGACAAGGTCGTTGTTCAAGGTTTAAATATGTACAGTAAACACATTAAGCCTATGGGAGACAGAGCTGGAGATAAAGTTCGTAAAGAAAGACCAATGTCTACTGCTAAGATTGCAATTATTAATAATAAAGGACAAGTCGATAGAATTGGCTACCAGGTTGCAAAAGATGGGACCAAACAAAGAGTCTTTAAGAAGACAGGAGAAGTCGTTCCTGAAGCAAAAGAGAAATCAACTAAGAAGTAATTATGAATAGACTACAAGAAAAGTACCAGCAAAAGATTTTACCTCAACTCAAGAAAGAGCTGAAGTTTGACTCTGTGATGGCTGTTCCAAAGATTAAAAAAGTGGTTATTAACATGGGTGTCACTGAGCCTAAAGAGCCTCGTGCTAGATGGCAGGTGATGGATAACATTGTTGAACAATTCAAAGTTATTACTGGTCAGAAACCAAATATTACTCTTGCTCGAAAATCCATCGCTGGATTCACCCTCCGTGAAGGAGATCCTGTGGGAGCTATGTCTACCCTTCGTGGTCAAAGAATGTGGGAGTTTTTAGATAAATTAATCAGTATTACCCTACCTCGTGTGAAAGATTTTCAAGGAGTATCAAGAACTGCTTTTGATGGCCAGGGTAACTATAGTCTAGGTTTGGAAGAACAGATTGTCTTTCCTGAGATTGACTATGATTCAATTGATCAAATCAGAGGTCTTCAGATCACTATTGTAACTGATGCCACAAACGATCAAGAGTCATTTAGACTTTTAGAATTATTAGGCATGCCATTTGCTAAAGAAGAAAAGGAAAACCATGGCTAAAACATCTAAAGTAATGAAGTCCCTCAAGTTGAAAGCAAAGAGAGAAAAATATTTGCAAGAATATAAACTCCGTGGAGAGAGCAAACCAAATCGCGTCTCGACTAGAGGTAAAAACCGTTGTAAAATCACTGGTCGTCCCCGTGGATACTTAAGATACTTTGGATTAAGTAGAATTACATTCAGAGAACTGGCAAATAAAGGGGAGTTGCCAGGAGTAGTAAGAGCTAATAAATAAAGAAGATATGTATACAGATTCGATAGCAGACATGTTGATTAGAATTAAAAATGCCTTGACAGCAGGTCATGAAGAGGTATTGGTGCCTCACTCTAAGATGAAGGCAGCCATTGCTGAGATTCTGTTAACTGAAAAATATATTAACAAGATTGAAGTAATTGATTCTAAACCACAGAACCAGTTGAAGCTCTCATTGAGATATGAAGGTTCACTGCCAGCTGTGAGCGGAGTTAAAAGAATTTCCAAACCAGGCCGAAGGCTTTATGCTTCTGCTGGTCAAATTCCTGTAACTCTAGGCGGATATGGAATTACTATTTTAAGTACAAATAAAGGAGTCATTACCGACAAGGAAGCTCGCCAAAAGAATATTGGCGGTGAAGTCCTTTGTCAGGTTTGGTAAGTTGTTTATGTCAAAAATTGGACGTATGCCTATCAGTATTCCATCCGGAGTCAATGTTACTGTTGAGTCAGAGGTGGTACGTGTCAAAGGTCCTAAAGGGGAGCTAACAACTCATATTCTGCCAGGGATCAAGGTGGAGTTGAAAGACAACCAATTAGAATTTACTCCCACTAACAATGAAAAACAAACCAAGGCTAATCATGGTTTAATGAGAAGCTTAGTTAATAACGATGTAATTGGTGTAACTGAAGGATTTAAGAAGACATTAAAGATGGTTGGAACTGGTTATAGGGTTCAACAAAAAGGGACTGGTCTCAATCTTCAGGTTGGTCTTTCTCATGATGTTGGATTCCAAGCACCAGAGGGAATTACTTTCTCATTAGAGGGTAACGACACTATTATTATTTCTGGAATTGATAAGCAGCAAGTTGGTCAAACCGCAGCTGAAATACGTCAGGTTAAACCCCCAGAGCCCTATAAAGGTAAAGGGATTAGATACGAAGATGAAGTAGTCAAACGCAAACAAGGAAAAGCAGCTACTGCTTAATTGAATCATGCCAAAAATTAAACATAACTTATCTATTAAACAAAAGAGAAAAAAGGCCAGGAAAAAAACATGGAAATATTCCATTATAGACAATGGAAGAAATTGCAATTACTGTCAAAGGGAAGAAATATAAAGTTAAGATTGAAGAAAAAGGAGGCAAGGTAAAGGTTTATTTTGGGAATGAAACTTATGAAGTAGATACAAAATCTGAAATTGAACCTTTGTTTGCTGATTCTATCATAGGAAA
>CAZHLX010000024.1:0-11754 GCA_964533345.1 uncultured Pseudomonadales bacterium | reverse complement strand
TGCTTCTACAACCTCATCTGGTTTTTCAACTAACTCAACTTTTTCTTTACCAATAGTTTTGGCAATCTCACTGGTAACAGCTGTAACTTTACCTAGCTCTTCTTGAGCTTTGGCTAAAGCCTCAATCATCACTTCTTCAGTGACTTCATTTGCGCCAGCCTCAACCATGACGATGCGATCACCTGATCCAGAGACAATTAAATCAAGGTCTTGAGTCTTTCGCTCCTCATAAGTAGGATTAAAAACATAGGCTTGAGTTTCCTTAGAATAACCAACTCTGACACCAGCAATTGGGCCAGAAAATGGAATTTGAGAAATCTCTAGACCAATTCCAGCTCCTAATAGAGCCAACATATCTGGATCATTCTCTCCGTCATAAGAGAAAACTGTGCTAATTACTTGTACTTCATTGGTGATACCATCTTCAAAAAGAGGACGAATAGTACGATCAATAACACGAGCTTTAAGAATAGCCTCATCTGTTGGTCTGCCATCACGCTTTACCCAACGAGAACCTTTAATAATTCCGCCGGCATAAAGTTTTTCTGCAAACTCAACTGAAAGAGGGAAATAACCCCAGTCAACTTTATCACCTAAACCAATGGTGGTTAAAACCACAGTTTCGCCACATTGAGTCACTACTGCTGCAGCAACCTGCTCAGAGAACTTCCCAATCTGGACTTTAATACTTTTGTCACCTACCTTGAGCTCTTGCTCGTAGATGTTTTCATAATTTGGATAAGAATTCATTCTTTCCTTTCACAATGCACCACAAAAAGCGGTTGCATTTACTATTTAAGAAAAGATGATGGAAAGCTATAAATTATATAGGCAGGGAGTGGATTTCAATAGTCAAGTGATATTTGCCTGAGCTGTGACACTCACCACTTGACTCTCGAAAATCTCCAACGATGCTTTCTGCGATCTTTTCTATTTTTTAACTAGATCTATTATACCACCCATTCTAGATTTCAGGGTTTATTTTGTCCTAAAATACCCTCCATGACCAAAATTCAAACTTTTTTATCAGCCAAAATCTTAACCTATCGCTTCAATGCTTATATAGATGCGCAGCTAGCAGCTGAGCTAATTTCTTACCTTAAAACTGGAAAATTAGCTACTAAAAACACTGAATCTAGCCAGCGAGCAGCTAAATATATCAAACTTAAATCAAAGCCAAGTAAAAAATTTTTGGCCGGTCTAGCTTATACCCTCTATTATGGAAACGGCTTGGCTAACTATCTTCACACCAAAAACTTGGAGAAGCTACTTCATCCTCGTCATAAGAAAGAAACTTTAAGTATTCTTGATAAATATACTGATCAGCTTTTGGAAACACTCAGTACTGACTTGCTCTACCAGGAATTCAACCATCCTAGGCATCTTAAAACCTATTGGCCTCAAATGGTGATTAATAGTTTTAAATGGGTAGATGATTTCATCAGAATTAGAGATCTACCATTATCAAGGATTGATCTTCAAACTCTTAAACAATCTGCTGCCATTGTCCAACACCATAATGGTCAATTTAATCATTACACTGCAGAGTTACTAATAAGTGATGGGAAACCCAAGATAGCCAAAGTCAGATTACTTAAACAAGCAGCTCAAGAATTTAAACATCAACAAGCCTTTTTAGGAGCATGTGTAAGAACGGAAAGAGCTGCCTCTAAATGGGATAAACTCTATACTCTAATTTTGAGAAGAAAGAGATTACTTGCTCAATTCTAATTTCTTGAGAATCTCTTTATAGCGATCTTCAGAACGAGTCTTCAAAAAGCTTAAGAGACGGCGTCTTTTAGCAACTTGCTTTAAAAGCCCACGTCGAGAGTGATCGTCTTTTTTATGTTGTTTAAGGTGATCAGTTAATTCTTGAATAGAAGCGGTCAATAAAGCCACCTGAACCTCAGGAGAACCTGTGTCACCTTCAAAAAGTTGAAAGTCTTTAATGATTTGAGTTTTTTGCTTTTTTGATAAAGCCATGGTATTTCCTTTCTGCCCTTGTCTTCTTAGTTATCAAGCGATAACCAATCAGCAAAGTAACCATTTTTGTTATTAAGAACTTGGATTATATCAAAATATGTTGGATTTTACAGGCTAATTTAATTGCGGAGCTAATATCTCTTCAGTTTTGGCAATTATCTTGTCTACCATTTGATCAATCTCAACTAAAGCTTCACCGTCATCTAGCGCTGATTGGACTAGCTCTTGATAATTCTCTGGTGTAACTTGTTGAGGATCTTCTGCCAGCCTCTTAAGATCTTTTTCATCCATGTACCTGACTAAAACCGGCCAAACAATACTAGCGATAGAATCGTGCAGTAGTTTGTACAAATACTCTTTTTCATCACTCTTAAGCTTCTTTGAAGCTTTAATTTTGGTAATTAGGGTTTGGAGTTTAGTTTCCATAGACTTTTAGGCTGCTATTGGCATTGAAGCTCCTACTGGAGCTCTTTCTGAGGAGTTTTTTATTTGTTCTGTAATTTTCACTCCCCACTTAACTACTTCAGTCCCAACTTTTCCAGTAGCTCTCTGTGTCCAGGCTTTTATCTTGCTATTAATGTCATCTGGAAGTAAAAGAACTAAAGGCATTTCAGCAGCCAAAGCTTTCTTAGCCCATGGGAATATAAAATCTTCAATTTTTGCCTGGATATCAACTAATTTGGCCGATAGTTCTTGTGGTTTACGTAAATTACTAAGTGCTTCTTTTACTTTGCCTTCTGGCAGAGCTGCTAGAACATCTTCATAGTACTTCATTGCCTCTTCACCAGGTGTCCCCAAGTCACTATCTTCAAAAGCTTTACCAACTTCAGTGAAAATGGCTCTTTGAAAGCCTTCTTTATCAAACTCTGATTCCGGAGAATGTCTTGTTTCTTGATCGCTCATAGATTTAAGAAAATTCTACTCGTCTTCTTCACGGTAGGCAATGATCTTGTCACCTACTTGAAAATCAATTTTCTTATTTCTGAAGGTAATTCCACACTCACTTTTGGCAGTCACTTTTTCTGTTTCTTCTTGACCTAACTGCATCGAAGAAATAACTGGATTAAGCAGAATATCATCTCCACGCTTGAGGTGTAATAAGTCACTCTTTTTAATCTCACCAGTCACTACTTTACAGCCAGCAATCTTGCGACCTTTCATCTCAAAAATCTGTAAGATCTCAGCCTCACCGATTTGAATCTCACCGATGGTAGGCTCGATCAGTTTTAACATCTGTTTTTGAAGATCTTCAATCAATTTGTAAATAATCTTGTATTCTTTGATCTTGACTCCTTGTTGCTTAGCAAATCTCTTTACTTTACCTGGAATCTTAGTGTGAAAAGCAATAATTAAAGCACCAGTAGTGTCAGCTAACTCTACGTCGCTCTCAGTCACAATTCCCACTCCTGAATTGATTACTTCAGCACTTTCCTCGTCAATAGTCTGCATAATTGCTTCAAGAGTTCCTTGGACATCTGATTTAATAATCAATTTAAGTTTTTCTTGCTCCTCACTAGCTAAAGCAGAATCAAAGTCCCAATCAGCATAAGGATCAGCTTCAGAAGCTGTTTCTTCAACTTCTTCAGTTACTAGTTCATAGTCAGCATTAGCATCTCTAACTGTAGCGCCTACATCTGGAGCTTTTCCTAAACCTTGAATTTCGGCTGGACTTCCTGGGAGTACTTCATCAAGCTGTTGACCATGCTCATCAGTTAAAGCTCTAACTCGGCCAGTAATATCTTCTTCTTGGACAATTAGTTCTTGTCGTTTTTGAAGTTTACCTTGCTGAACGATCACAGAAGCCACAGAACCTTTATGTTGATCAACACTTGATTCAACAACTATTGCTTCTAGAGGTAACTCTGGGTCAGCCTTAAGCTCTAATAACTCAGCCATTGTAGCTAGAGTTTCTAAGAGTTTATCAACTCCTTTCCCAGTTTTAGCTGAGACCTCAACACACTCAATCTCTCCACCAAAATCATTGACTAAAATGTCATGTTCAGCCAATTGGCCTTTAACCACATCTAAATGGGTATCTGGGATATCAATTTTATTTATTGCGACTATTATTGATACATTACTTTCCTTTATGTGACGGATTGACTCAATAGTTTGTGGTTTGACACCATCATTAGCAGCCACTACCAACACCACAATGTCAGTTAATTGAGCTCCTCTTTGACGCATCTTGGCAAAGGCAGCATGACCAGGAGTATCAATAAAGGTAATTTTTTTACCTTGATGATCAACCTGATAAGCACCAATGTGCTGGGTAATGCCTCCAGCTTCTTTAGCTTGTACCGCTGTTTGTCGAATGTAGTCTAGTAACGTGGTCTTGCCATGATCGACATGACCCATGATGGTAACGACTGGTGGTCGGGTTTGTAATGCCATAGGTTATTCTGTTGGTTCCTCTTTTTTAGCTTCTTCTTCGTTAACCTCAGTGGACTCTTCAGCTGGAGTCTCTTCAACTTCAACAGGAGTTTCTTCGGTGGTCTCAGTTGGAGCTTCCTCAGAAGCTTCTGAGCTCTCATCAGTACTCTCAACTGGTTTAAGATCTTCAAATCTAGGTAAAGCAGCCTCTTTCTCAGCCATCTCAGCTTCAAAAGCTTCAACCTTTTCCATCAAGAGTTTCTTTTGATCATCAGTCAGATCTTCCATCTCCTGCCACTTATCTTTAAATCGAGCCAAGTCACCCACTGTAGTGAGTTTGAACTGAACCAAGATTGCTCTGGCTTCTTCAGATAAACCTTCGTAAGTATCGATCTCATATTCTTCATCACCTGTAACTTCGGACTCAACTTTACCTTCAGCAGATTTAATGGTGATTCTGTAGCCAGTTAACTTTGCAGCTAAACGAACATTTTGCCCACCACGGCCAATTGCCAATGAGAGCTGCTCATCTGGTGCCGTGACTACTACAGTCTTGTAATCTTCATCTACATCTATCTTCAAGCTTTCAGCTGGAGATAGAGCTCCACGTAAGAAAAGCTGGAAGTCATCTGAGTGAGGAATAATGTCGATCTTTTCATTGTTAAGTTCTTTAATAACCTCTTGAACACGAACTCCACGCTGACCGACACAAGAACCAACTGGGTCAACTCCTTCCTGAGTAGTTTTAACAGCAAGCTTAGTTCTGACCCCAGCTTCACGAGCTAAAGCAACGATCTCAACTGCTCCTGAAGCTACTTCAGGAACCTCACGCTCAAATAGTTTTGCAACTAAGTCTTTATCTGCTCTAGAGACAACTATGCGTTGTCCTCTTACAGAATCTTGTATTTCTTTTAGATAAACAGTAATTCTAGAATTCAAACGATAGAACTCACCTCTCATCTGCTCCTCAGGAGGCATAAAACCTTGACCTCGACCAAGATCAATAATAACTGTGCCACGACTCATTCTGAGCACTTGACCAGTCACAATCTCACCCACTCGATCACTGAAGTCAGCAATTATTTGGTTTTTCTCTGATTCACGGATCTTTTGAAGTACAACTTGCTTGGCAGTTTGAGCAGCAATACGACCAAACCCGGCTGGAGTAACATCAACTGCTTTGGATTCATCCCAGGCAGTGATCTCTTCAGTCTCTTCATCTCTAGCTGTCACAGGAGCTTGATAAATAGTGGCAGCTCCAGTCTCCTCATTGAGCTCGACAAAGTAGTACATTTCATCATCTAAAATACCAGCTTCTTTGCGGTAAGCTGAGATTAAAGCCTGACGAATAGCTTCAAAGACTGCTTCTGGCTCAATCTTACGTTCACTAGCAATTTGATTGATTGCAGCAGCAAACTCTGTTCTGACTACGTCTGAAAGATTTGACATAATATTTTCCTTTTATAATGCTTTTTGCTTTATCTAAACGCCTAATTTACCTTATTCTAACAAAAAAGGACCGATAGTAGCATCCGTCCTTAGGCGAATGGATAGAATTATATCAGCTAAAGGGGTAAAAGGGCAACCTCAAGGAAAGATTTAAATGGATTCCAACTTCTCAATCAATTTCTTCTCTTCTTTGCTTAGTTTTTCAGGGACTCTGACTATCAAGCGCACATAGAGATCACCTTTACCACGCCCACGGAGGTGTTTGACTCCTTCTCCACGCAATCTAACTAAGGTGTGAGATTGTGTGCCTGGCCTAACTTTAAGCTTAAGCTCACCATCTAGAGTAGTAACCTCAATTTTTCCTCCTAGAGCAGCCATAGAGAAGCTAATCTCTTGATCAAGAAAAACATCATAACCATCACGTTTAAACTTTTTATGAGGTCTAACTTCTAGAGAAACATCAAACTCATCAAACCTTATTCTAGTTCCATCATTAGCTCCGGCTGGGACCTTGATAGTGTGTTTTTTACCACTGATCTCAACTTCCTTTTCTACTCCCTTAACTGCTTCCATAAACTCGATAGCTAGTGAGTATCGTGGTCTAGGTCTAAACCCTCCACCCTGCCTAGAGAAACCACCTCCAAAGAACTGCTCAAAGATTTCAAAGGGATCATTAAAGTCCATGTTGCCAAAAGGGTTTTGTCCACCAGCTCCACCTGAAGTGGAGTATGACCAAGTAAATGGACCTTGTTGAGAAGCTCCAGAGAAGGGATTACCTCCCATACCACTGGCTGGATCAAAGGCAGCATGACCAAACTGGTCATAGGCTTTTTTCTTTTCAGCATCAGAAAGGATTTGATAAGCTTCGTTTATTTCTTTGAACTTTTCTTCTGCATCTTTGGCCTTATTTTTGTCTGGGTGATACTTCAAAGCCATCTTGCGATAAGCAGATTTAATATCACTTTTAGAAGCTTTCTTCTCGACTCCCAATACTTCATAGTAATCACGCTTGGTTGGCATAGATAGAGAGATTTTAACAGCAAATCAAGATCTTGTTAAGCAGACAAAAGCAGCGAGTGCTAAAATCCCAGAGATTGCTAAGCCTGTATAAAACCAGGTCGGAAAGTAGTAAAACTCGACTTGATTTAACCCTGGTTGAAGTTCAATTGACCTCATCCCTTGATAATTTTCTAACTCGACTAAATGATCATTTACTCTCACCTGCCAGTTATGATCATAGCGATCAGCCATGATCAGTTTTTCAACTTCTTCATTCTCTGTGGTAAAAGTAATTCTATTAGGCGTCTCCTTAAAGTTACTCATGTTAGCCAAACTACCATCAGTAAATCTAAATCTGGGTAAAGATTTTAACTTATAAAGCTGCCAATGATCTTTTGTCGCAACTGGAGATAGATTTTCTACTCCAGTGGGATAAGGGAACCAAGTATCAACTAAGTAATAACTCACTGCCCAGTCCTGAAGTAACTCATTCTCTAGACTAATAGGTGGCAAAGCATTGATAGCAACATCTTCTATCTTTCCAAACTTTTGATTCATGTCTTGAGGTAGAAGGGTGGTATAGCCATGGATCATGGGGATTTGATAAGCCATATTCCAATCTGGAGTTAAACCATCTTTCATCCGTTTTAAATGATTCCAATCCTCTAGCTCTAGCTGGTCAATGTATGAATCCAAAAATGGTTGGCGAATAGTGAGAGCATCCCAGTAAGCTCCATAATCGGTGTAGTCCTGATTGAAATTACGAGTTAAAACCCTAGTTTGAGGATCATTTAGCTCAGCAAAGATTGGTTCAGATTCAATTTGATAATGGGATGTGGGTGCAAAAAATAAATGACCTTGGGTAAAAAAAACCATCTCTCCAATTAAAGCAATTATTAGAAGTGGTTTGAACTTCTTCAAACCCCACCGAGATAGACCTAAGAATAATAAGTGAAACCAAAGATGATTGCTAAAGGCAGTAATTAAGAGTTGGAACTTCTCCTGAGTAAAGAAGCTAACCTCAGCTATGTACGGGCTGATTAACTGATATAACCAATTAAAATTAAGATAAATTATCCCTATCAAAATTGAGGATGAAATTATCCCAATCCACCAAAGGATATTAAATAATTTAAATTCCTTTTTCTGTTTGAACCTACTAACTAAATCTCCTATCCACAACGAGAAAACCAAGGTAGTAATCAAAAGCACAATGCTAGGCCCACGCATTGCTGATCCCAGAGGTAAAAGCTGTTGTATGAAAACAAATCCAGGTAAATTGCCACCTAGAGAAACCAATAATGTTGCCCCGATTAAGCTAAGATAAAACCAATCTTTTTTTTGAAGAGACTTCGCCTTCAACAAAAGTATTGGTAACAATAAGCCCAACCAACCCACATACACTCCTGGGTTTGGAAAACCGTTCCAGTTTGCACCCCAGCGATAACCAGCGGTAGGTTTCTCAAAAAGATAAGGAAAGATCAGTTTAATTAGCTCAGTAGGATGCAAAGAACCAGCTGTAAGCTGATCAGAACTCTGGATCATCCTGGTAGAAGACAAAAGGTTCTCTAAAAAAGGCAACCAGAGAAAGCTACTCATGCCAATAGTTATTGAGCCGGTCATAAACCAATTTCTAAGCCATTTAAACCAAGAGGTTTTTTTCTGAGAAGATTTAAAAAACAGTGCAAAGATTACACTTAATGCAATTGTAAAGATGATGTGCTGAGGATAACCAGCTAAGAATTGGGCCGTAACCAATAGAGAAAATTTAAACCATGTTTTGGCTTGATCATTTAAATTAATTCCTGCTAAAACTATCCATGGCACCCAGGCTAGTGACTGAATTATTGAGATATTATTCAGTGTCCCAGTGAGTTGAGGTGAAAGAGTCCAGATAACTGCAGCAACTAGAGCTCCCCAGTGTTTTATCCCAAGTTTCTTAGCTAATAAATAGGTACCAATGAAAGTTAAACTCAAGTGAAATAAAAGGTTGATATTCAGGGCCCATCCTGGGCTAAAGATCGTGAACAACAATGTGCTGGGGTAAAAGATAGACTGATTTATATCACCTACCCACGGAATTCCACCCAAGATGGTTGGATTCCAAAGTGGAATGATGCCTTGTTTTAACCATTGAGCGGTAAAAATTTTACCTGGAACCATCAAACTGAAATTATCTCCAAAGATTGGAGCCTGATCAGAAAAGAATGGAGAAAAACGAACTGATAAAAGAAAAACTAATGCTAAAAAAACTTGTACTTTTGGTAAAGACAACCACTTTTTGATCATGATCTAAAAAGTGAGGGTGGTAAGAATCTAATACCCAACACCACTCTAATTGCGTCAATTCCATCTCTCCAAGTGATTTTTTTGCCCTCAGAGAAATCTCGACCTACATAGCTAATTGGAACTTCAAAAATTTTATAACCACGACGCAAGAGCTTACAAGTAATTTCTGGCTCCATATCAAAGGCATTAGCGCTGATATTCAGTTTTCTAAATAGATCTGTAGGAAGGAGTTTGTAACAGGTCTCCATGTCAGATAAGGTGGTGTTGTATAGCAGGTTAACTGCAAAGTTTAGAAATGCATTTCCTACGCGGTGCCAAAATAAAAGGTTAGAGTGGGCTCCCAAAAATCTAGAACCATAGACTACTTCTACTCCTTCTCTATCTAGGGGTGCAAGAAGGGTGGGAATATCACGAGGGTCATACTCTAGGTCTGCATCTTGGATGAGGGTGTAGTCTCCAGTGACTTTACTCAACCCTAAGCGAACTGCACTCCCTTTGCCACCATTTTTCTTTTTGAAGTAGTTAATCTTTTTGGATTTAACTTTCTTGATTTCTTTGGCGGTATTATCGGTTGAGCCATCATCAACTACGATGACTTCTTTGACTTCTTTGACTTTGATTAAACTGGAGAGAACTTTTTTAACTGTGGGTTCTTCGTTGTAGACGGGGACGATGACTGAGAGTTTCATGTTAAAGACATTTTAGCAGCAAAAGCGCCTCCGGAGAGGCGCTGTTTTTGCACTGTTGTTACACAGATTTTATTTCTTTAAGCGGCGTGGTTCTATCACATACCCTCTCCAGTAACCCAGAGAGAATAAAATCAGTCCCATGAAGTAAAACAAAACTTCAGGAAATGTTTTTTCCATGAAAGTCATGTCCATGATTGGTGATGGCATTAGAGATGGCATCAAGTTGGCCTGGTGGGCCAAAAAGAAACCAGCTATCACAGCCAAAGGTATCGCAACTGAAAAGTGGTCAGTTTTAGACAATGAAATTTCAAAGTCCTCAGACTTACTCATCAGTCTAAAGAGTATGGCAAAACCAAATCCAGCCCCTATTGTGGTAAGCAATAGAAAAACTAGAAGTGGAATTAGACCATATTCATCCATTGCATACATCACCAGTAATGCCAGCCCAATCAGCCAAAGAGTTACCTTCAGCCATTTATTCGTCAACTTTCGTACCAGGGGGATCTTCTTCATCTTTCTTCTCCTCGATTCTTGAGTTTATCTGCTAAAAGCAGTTGAACAATTTCTACCCACGTAAGTGAGCGAAAGAAAGGATGATGCCCATCCCTTGTCTCGCTCACTTAAAAATCTATGTAATTTTAAAGTGCGCTGTTGACCCAACCACAAAACAGAACACGCTGTGTGCTCTTTTTATCACTGAGTCATACTTCGTTAGTATAGCAAACAGATGCTACCAACCAGATTCTGAGTAGATTTCTTTGTTTAGATAGCAATTAATTGCTTGTTTTATATAAGGAACAATGTTCTCTGGTAGTTCATCTAATGGAAACCAACTCAAGTCATCACATTTCTCTGGCTCAGCATTAAAAGGCTCACCAGTGTAATGGTTAGTAATAAAGAAAAGATCAACTCGAATGTCATTCTCTCGCCGATGCATCGTATGAACTAGCTCTACATCTTTAGCATTTAATTCCAAACCAATCTCTTCTTTGACTTCTCTTAATAAACACTCAGTTATAGACTCATTTTCTTCCAAGTGACCAGCAGGAATACTATATTTACCGTCTTCATAGCCGGTATTTTGACGTCTTTGTAACAAAATCTGATCATCTTTAATGAGAATTAAATAAGAGGAGGCAATTAGCTTAAAACGAGTCATAAATTACACTTCTTTTAAATGTTTTATGAAAAAGTCAGTTAATAATTGAGTTGTAACTTTAAAATGCTCAGGGATCTTTCTGATGTGATGAATACCACCCTTAATCACATATAGTTCTCCATTAGGTAAAAGTTCAACAAGCTTCTGACTACCCTCTATTGGCACCATCTTATCTGCATCACCATGAACCATAAAAGTAGGAATCTTAATCTTCTTAGCCACATCATAACCAATATTTTTAGATGCATCTTCAATTAAGGAGTAGTTAATCTTTGGTTTTGATTTCTCAGGTTTGTAATAAATATAACCCTGTTTTTTCCACTTTTTTATCCTTTCTTCATCTTGACAGTAAGTAACTTCCAAAAAATTAGTTACTGGACATTTAAGTGCTAGGCAAACTAAGTCATCCCTCTCCGCTGCTGCCATAATGCTAGTAATTCCACCAAAGCTAGATCCCAAAAGAGCAATCTTTGAATATCCATTATCTTTCAGATAATCGATAGCTCTTAGAACTCCATCTTTCGCTTTAGAAATAGTAAGATTCTCAAATTCTCCTTCACTTTCACCATGGGCATAAAGATCAATCCTAAAAGTAGCAATTCTTTGTTGATGAAGACTTTCAACTAAAGGAGGGAGACTCTTACTAGATTTACTAGAAGTAAACCCATGAACCATTACAACTATTGGACTAGCTACATCAGCTGTGGGATTCTCTAAGACTCCCACCATTTTTTCACCATTAGAATTTAAGTAATGAACTTTCATACAGAAAACAAACTCTTTAGTTCCGGGATTGAATCAGCAGCAATCAAC
>CAZHLX010000023.1:1495-12316 GCA_964533345.1 uncultured Pseudomonadales bacterium | reverse complement strand
AACTTATCTATTAAACAAAAGAGAAAAAACAGAGTCAGAGTCAATATCAATGGGACTGCAGTTAGACCCAGACTATGTGTTTTTCGTTCAAACAAACATTGCTATCTGCAAGTAATTGATGATGAGGCTGGAAAAACTATTGTCTCAGCTAACGATGCTGGCAAAGATAGTAAAATCACCGGCACTAAAACTGAGAAAGCAGTTCAAGTTGCTGAGATAATTGCTCAGGAACTATCTAAGAAAAAAGTTAAAGAGTTAGTTTTTGATCGTGGTCAATATCGTTACCATGGTCGAATAAAAGCAGTTGCAGAAGCACTGCGCAAAGCAGGTTTAAAGTTATAAAAGGAATAAAAAATAATGGTAGATCACATGCAACAATCACAAGAAGTTTTTGAAGAGAAGGTTATTCAAGTATCCAGAGTCTCTAAGAAAACTAAAGGTGGTAACTCCATTGGTTTCTCGGTGGTCATGGTAGTTGGTGACAAAAAAGGTAAGATTGGAGTTGCTAAAGGCAAAGCTCCAGATGTAGTTTCTGCTATTCGCAAAGGTGTTAGAAAAGCAAAAAAGAAAATGATTCAAGTTCCTATCGATGGAACAACTGTGCCCTTTAGAGTAAATGTTCGCAAGGGTGCTGCTCAATTAATTTTGAAGCCAGCTCCTAAGGGAACTGGAGTAATTGCTGGAGGTCCTGTTAGAGCAGTTTTGGAAGCTGCTGGGATCAGAGATATTTCTAGTAAGATCTTAGGAACTAATAACCAAGCTTCTAATGCTTATGCTACTTTTGAAGCTCTTAGACAAATTGCTGATTTAGTTAAGATTAAAGGTATTAAGCTTAGATCTTTAGCTGAAGTAGAAGTAGAAGAGAAGAAAAAAGAAGCTCAAGAGCAAGAGAAGGCTAAGAAGAAAACTGAAGAAACTAAAAAGTCTGCTTCAAAGAAATCAGCTAAGAAGCCAGCTGCTAAGCCTAAAAAGGTAAAGAAAGCTGCTCCTAAGAAAAAGGTTGAAAAAAAAGTGGAGAAGAAATCAGTAGCAAAAAAGACAGAGTCTAAGGTTAAAAAAGCAGCTCCTAAAAAAGAAAAAGCTACAGAGAAAAAAGCAGCTAAGGATAAGAAATAATGTCGTTATTAAATAATCTTAATAGTATTGTGAAACGTTCTTCCAAAAGAGTTGGTCGTGGTTTTGGCTCTGGAAAAGGTGGTCATACTTCAGGCAGAGGAATGAAAGGACAAAGATCTCGTACTGGTTCTAAAATCCCTTTATGGTTTGAAGGTGGACAGTTACCTTTGACCAAAAGATTGCCTATGTTGAGAGGTAAAGGCAGATTCAATGTTCTGACTCCTACTGCAGAAGTTACTTTGACTGATATTGAGAAAATGGAAGCTAAGATTGTTAATTTAGAAACTTTAAAACAAGAAAAAGTGATTAATGTTCGCTTCAAAAAAGCCAAACTCATTAATACTGGAAAGTTAACCCGCAAGGTTACAGTAGAAATTCCAGTCTCGGCTGCTTGCAAGAAGGCGATTGAAAACGCAGGTGGCTTGGTTAAGTAATCTACGCTAATATTATTGTTAATGCAGAAGATCTTTGATTTCATCAAGCAAGTTTTTTCTACTAAAAAACTTAGGAATAAACTTTTATTTACTTTAGGTATTTTCTTTGTTTTTAGATTTTTGGCTCATATTCCGGTTCCAGGAGCAGATCTAGAGAGGCTTCAATCCATTTTTGCTTCCAATCAATTCTTAAGTTTTCTAAATATCTTTTCTGGTGGAACATTGGCTAACTTTTCAATTGTGGCAGTAGGAATTAATCCATATATTACTGCTTCAATTGTGATGCAGTTGGGAAGCATGGTCTTCCCCAAATTAAAAGAACTCCAGAAAGATGGAGAATCAGGGCGTGAAAAAGTCAACCAATATACTAGAATTTTAACCATTCCTTTAGCGGTCGTTCAAAGTGTTTCTGTGATTGCTTTGCTTAATTCTCAGCAGCTGCTTAATACAAGTAACCCTTTGGCATTGGGAGCTTTGATTACTAGTTTAGTTGCTGGAGCTATGATTGTGATGTGGCTAGGTGAATTAATTTCAGAATATGGGTTGGGCAATGGAATCTCGATGATCCTCCTAGGAGGAATTGTAAGTCAATTCCCACTGGCGATTGCGCAAACTTTTGCCACTACTAGCAGCCAACAGTTAACTGCAACTATTACCTTTGGCTTGATTGGTTTAGCTGTAATCGGGGTAATTGTATTTATGAATGAAGCAGTTAGAAAAGTTCGAATTCAATATGCAAGGAGAAATAGAGGAAGTAAGACCTATGGCGGGCAGACTACTCATCTTCCTATTCGAGTTAATGTGGCTGGAGTGATGCCAATCATTTTTGGTGTTTCAATCATGTTAGTGCCATCTTTTGTGGGTAGATTATTTACAGCCAGTGGTCAAGAAAGCTTGGTTAATATTGGCCAAAAATTAGCAGTCTGGTCTAATCCTACATCTGCAGTTTACATGATCTCATATTTTGTCATTGTCTTTAGTTTTACTTTTTTTTCAGCCTTATTATTTTTTAATGCTCAAGATATGTCTGAAGAGCTTAAAAAGAGTGGCGCTTTTATTCCTGGTGTAAGACCAGGTGGCCCCACTAAAACATTTCTGGAGTTTGTAGTAACGCGAATTAGTTTAGCTGGAGCAATTTTCTTAGGTTTTATTGCTATTTTGCCTTCAATTGCTCAAGTCTATACAGGAGTAGGTAACTTAGCTGTAGGTGGAACCAGCATCCTAATTGTGGTTTCTGTTATCCTAGAAACAGCTAAACAAGTAGAGTCAATGCTGGTTGGTCAGAATTACGAACAATATACCTAGAATCCTATATTTTTCTTCTTGAAATATCCACGAAAACCTGTATATTAAATCAGTCATTAAATACCTACGGGAGATTCATGAAATTGATTCTAATCGGTATTCAGGGAGCAGGTAAATCTACACAAGGTAGATTGCTCTCAGAAAAGTTAAATATTCCTTATCTATCATCTGGTCATGTCTTTCGTCAAATGGCTCGTGAGAATAGATGGATTAAAGAAATTTTAGCTTCTGGTAGGTTAGTTCCAGACAAGACAGTCCTCAAGATAATTACTGATTATTTAAATAAACCAGAGTACTCAGATGGTTATATTCTAGATGGTTTTCCTCGTACAGTGACTCAAGCTGAACAGTTCGAAAATGGGGTTGAGAGAGTAATCTTACTTGATGTATCTGATAAAGAGGCTTTATGGAGAATTTCAGGTCGCTCAGAAGAGCGAGATGATGAAACTCTACAAGCGATTCGTCGTAGAATTGGTTTATTCCATGATGAAACCCAACCAGTTATCGACTATTACAAAGAAAAAGGTAAGTTACTTGAGGTAGATGGAGAGCTAGATATTGATGGCGTTTTCTCACAGATCACTGAGGGATTAGAAATTTAAGCTAAGTCTTTCCAAAAATTAGAAAATTAAGTTTAGCCCTGACACCAGGGGAAATATTTGTTATAATTATAGACCTGTAATTATGGGAAAAGTACAAGATCATAAACGAGCTGCTAAAGCACGCAAACAAGTCGATGAGACTTCAAATCGTGCCTCCAATCCAGATAGGATGGAGATAGAAGGTGTAGTTGAGCAATGTCTCCCTAACACTATGTTTAAGGTGAGAATAACTCAAGCTCCAGCAGCAGGTTTAAAAGATAAAGTTCTATTGGGAACTTTGGCTGGTAAGATGAGGCTTTATCGAATCCGAGTCATGCCAGGAGATGAGGTCAGAGGTTATGTGTCAAAATATGACCTCGGAAAGTGTAAAATAACCTATAGATCGGTCAGAAGACCTTCGCAGTAAAATTAGTGCTTTTCATAACTTGAGGTTTGAGGTATATTTACCCCCTATAAATCAGAAAAGCTTATAGATAATAAATATGAAAGTTAGTTCATCAGTCAAAAAACGCTGTGCCGGTTGCAAGATCGTCAAACGCAAAGGTGTAGTTAGGGTGGTCTGTAAAACAGACCCTCGACATAAACAAAGACAAGGATAAATTTACAAATAAAGTAACAGAATATATTTATGCCAAGAATAACCGGTTTCGACATTCCAGATGAGAAAAAAATCAGCTTTTCGCTGCGTTATATCTATGGAGTCGGCCCTAAAATAGCTGCTGAGATCTTGAGTAATGCTAAGATTGATCCAGAAAAAAGAGCTAAAGACTTAACTGCAGATGAGATTAATCAAATTGCTAAACAGCTAGAGAAGCATGCTGTTGGTGGACAACTACGTCGTATGGTTAGAGATAACATCGATCGTTTAAGAAGAATTAATTCCTATAAAGGACTTCGTCATCGTATGGGACTCCCTGTCAGAGGTCAAAGAACTCGTACCAATGCCAGAACTGGTCGTGGTAAGAGAAAGACCGTTGGAGCTCTAGATAAAGAAGTTGCCGCTAAATTAGAAGCTGCTAACAAATAATCTAAAGATTGAAATATTATGCCAAAGCCAAGAAATAAAACTAACAAGAAAATCACCAAAGTAGTACCTAAAGGTAGAATGTATGTTACAGCTACTTTTAATAGTACTCTAGTCAGTATTACTGATGAAAAAGGTAATGTTTTATGTTGGTCTTCTACCGGTGAAGCTGGCTTCAGTGGTTCTAGAAAATCAACTCCTTATGCTGCTACTATCACTATTGAAAATGCAATCAATAAGGCAAGAGCTTTTGGAATGAACGAAGTAGAGCTATTTATTAAAGGCCCAGGACCAGGAAGAGATGTAGCTTTGAGAGTTATCCGAGCTCAAAGGTTGAAGCTTAGCATGATCGCTGATGTGACTCCTTTACCTCATAATGGAACTAAACCACGTAAAAGTAGAAACTAAAGCATAAAATAATTAGAGAAAAAATATGGCAAGATACACAGGACCAAAAACTAAATTAGCTCGAAAAATCGGAGAAGACCTTGGTTTAAAGACCAATGCTTTAAAGGTTGCTCGCAGACTTATGGTTAGACCAGGACAACATGGTCATCGTGGTCGTCGTAAGGTCTCTGATTATGGAATTCAGTTGCAAGAAAAACAAAAAGTAAAGTTCATCTACGGTATTTTAGAGAAACAGCTCAATAAAATTTATAAAGAAGCTAGTAAGAACCCCACCGCCACTGGTTCAGCTTTGCTAAGTTTATTAGAACGTAGATTAGATAATGTGGTTTTTAGAGCTGGGTTTGCTCCTACTCGGTTTGCAGCCAGACAATTAGTCGCTCATGGTCACATTCAGGTTAATGGCAAAAAGATGACAATTCCTTCTTATAGAGTTAATGTCGATGATGTGGTCAACCTGAAAGACAAATCTACTAAGATTCCTTTTGTAGCTGAGTTATTAAAAGAAGAAGGAGCAAGTGCTGCCGAGTGGATGAAAAGAAAAGGCGCAGTAGTTAAAATTGATCGTCTCCCAATCAGAGATGACATCTCTGAGCGTATTGATGAGCAGTTAGTAGTTGAGTACTACAGTCGATAAGAATTATTAGGTATTAAGTATAAATATAAATCTAGTTAACAGATTCTCTGCTTTAGCAGAGGAGGAGAAACAAGGAGAAATAATATGAAAAGTCTATCTACCTATCCGGTGATGAACCCTACCTTTGAAGTTTTAGAGGTAGAAAGTGATGGTAAAGCTGCTTCAGTAGTGATTGAGCCTTTAGAACCAGGTTATGGTCACACTGTCGGAAATGCTCTACGTCGTGTTTTACTATCTTCCCTTCCAGGAAGTGCAATTACTATGGTCAAAGTTGATGGAGTTGATCATCAATACACCACTCTAGATGGTATGACTGAAGATGTAGTCGAACTAATCTTAAACTTAAAACAAGTTAGAGTTAAGTCTGATACTTCAGATGATGAAGCCAAGATCGCTTTAGAGGCTAAAGGTCCAGGTGATGTGACTGCCGCTGAGATGAAGCCTGGAGCAGGTTTAGAAGTCGTAAACCCAGAGCAACATCTTTTGACTTTAGCTAAAGGCCAGTCAGTTAAGCTAGAAGCAACTGTTGAGTCAGGAATTGGTTATCAAGTTGCTAGTGAGAATAAATCAGAGATTATTGGTGAAATCCCAGTTGATGCTCTATTCTCTCCAGTAGTGAAAGTTTCTTATCAAGTTGAACAGACTCGTGTTGGTCGCAGAACTGATTTTGACAAGATCGTAATGCAGATCCAAACTGATGGCACTATTAGCCCTCTAGATGCAGTTAAATCTGCAGCTAAGATTTTATCTCGTCAGTTCCAACAAGTTTTTGATCCTGTTTTACCAGAACCAGAAGAAGTTGGTCCTGAGTTGACTCCAGAAGAGGCTGAGACATTAAGATTAACTGTTGAAGAATTAGATTTACCAACCAGAATTGCTAATGCACTTCGTAAAGGTGGATTTAAAACAGTTGGTGATTTACAATCAGCTCCTCGTGCTACCATCACCAAAGTTAAGAACTTAGGTGAGAAGAGTGTGGAGATCATTGATGAAGCCTTAGAAAAAAAAGGTGTAAAGTTAGGAGTTGGCCTTAGAGAAGAGCAAGTTTAATTAGGAAAGTAATTAATCATGAGACATCGAGTAAAAAAATCATTTTTTAACCGTGGCACTAAGCATCGTCAAGCTATGCTTAAGAATGGAATCAGAAACCTGATTATCCACGGAGAAATAGTGACAACTACCGCCAAAGCTAAAGAGTTTAAGCGTCTTACTGACAAGATAATCTCTAAAGCTATGAATGATACAGTTGCTGTTCGTAGACAACTTCATCAATTTTTTGGAAAAAGAGATGTAGTTAATGTTTTAGTGACAGAAGTGGCTCCTATCCTAAAGGGTCGTAATTCTGGTTTCACTAGAATTACTAAGCATGGCTACAGAAGAGGTGATAACTCTGAGATGGTTAAGTTAGAACTAGTTGCTAAGCCAGAGAATCTAGGGACACTAAAAAAACCAGTAGTAGAAGAGAAGAAAGCAACTAAGGCTACTAAAACAAAGAAAGCAACTCCTAAGAAAACTGTTGCTAAAAAAGCTAGCTCTAAGAAAGCAGCTCCTAAGGAAAGTAAAAAAACTAAATAACGATTTATGAAAACTTATTCACAGAAAACAGCTGAAGTAACTAGAGATTGGCATTTAGTTGATGTTAAAGATCAAGTCTTAGGTAGAATAGCTACTCAAATTGCTCAAAAGTTAATTGGTAAGCATAAGCCTACCTACACACCTCACATTGAGGGTGGTGATTATGTAGTAGTGATCAATGCTGCAGACGTAGTGTTAACACGTAACAAAGCTGATCAAAAAGTTTATGCGAGTCACTCGGGATATCCAGGTGGATTTAAAGCAGTTCCTTTTAAGAAGATGATTGCTGAGCAACCTGAAAAAGTAATTCAAGCAGCAGTAGTAAATATGCTTCCTAAAAATAAGCATCGTCAACTTAGAATGAACAGACTTAAAGTCTATGCTGGTGATCAGCATCCACATCAGACACAAATTGATAACAAAAATAAATCAGACAAGAAATAATTATGGCTAAAAAATTCTCATCTCAACCACAAAAAATCATTAAGATGGCTCGTCGTGGACAACAGCGAACCCAAGCTCCAGCTGAAACTGGTCCAAAGTTTGAGATTCCTGCTGGACGATATGTTGAAGGTATTGGGAGAAGAAAAGTAGCTACTGCTCGAGTCAGAATCTATGAGAAGAAAGATGGACAGTTTATTGTTAATGATCAGCTAGCCACAGATTATTTCTCTAACATTCCTCGCAGCGCTAAAATTTTTAATTTCCCATTTGAATTAACTGGAACACAAGGTAAGTTTGCGGTAACTGCAAAAGTTAGTGGTTCTGGAATCAGTGCTCAAATTGATGCTGTAGTTCATGGATTAACTAGAGCCTTAGTTGAGTATGATGAATCATTTAAGTCTTTACTTAAAGAAGAATCACTTTTAACTCGCGACTCTAGGATGAAAGAGAGCCGAAAGCCAGGCCGTGGTGGTAAAGCTCGTCGTAAACGTCAATCTCCAAAGCGTTAAGAACTAGCGCTACTATATCTTTTCAAGCTCCATTGCCAAAGCTTTAGGCTAGCAAATAGTGATATAAATCCTGTGACGATAGTAGTGATTATTGAGTAAGCAGGAGTTAGATTAAGTAAAACTTCAGCAGGAATAGTAATCATCATCCCCACTGGGATAATAAAGAAAAGAGCAAATCTAAGTGGTTGGAGATAGATGGTTGCTGGGAAGCGTGTCAATCTCATAAAATCTCTGTAGATCCAGATTAAGCCTTCAATGTCTTTAGTTAAAATTCCTATTGCTAAGACCAAGATATGTAAAGCAGTAGTAATCAGCAAAGCATTAAGAATAAGTATTAGATAAAGCACTAACGAGCCTAGGGTAATCTGAATGTCTAGAGTAGTGGCAATATAAATACTAAAAATAGTAGTGGGAATAATAAATAGGGTGTCATTGATATCAGGATGATCTGTTAAAGCCTGAAATAAAGGGTTGATTGGTCTAAGTAGCATAAAATCAAATGTTCCTCTGATAATTCTAGCTCTAAACATATAAACACCTCTAAAGAACACTTGAGCGATTACATCTACAAATTGATAGGTTAAAAAGAAGATAATTACTTGATCAGGAGTGTATCCAGAAAATTGGGAAATTTGATCTCTAATTAAATATAAGAATAGTAAAGATGCACCTAGCCTGATCACTTTTCCTAGTAGAAATAAAGAATTAGTAGCTCTATTAACAAATAATTCCTGCAAAGTGTTACTGGCATTTAGATGCCATACATGCCAATAGGTTTTCAGTCGTTTCATATCTTATTGTCCCATTGCGGTGTAGTCTTTAATGCCTTTTTTCCAAATAAATTTATAAAAAATACTTAACACTAACAGCCAACCAATCATTAACAAAGTGATATTAGTAATTTGACTAGAATCAACCCTACCTAAAAATAGTTGAGTTTGGATATAAGATAGGTATGGAAATGGAGTCAGATAGAGTATCTTTTGTAAGATAGCTGGCAAAATATCGAGTGGGTATAAACGTCCTGCAGTGAACTCTAAAACCATGTAATATAAAAATTTTGGTCCCCATGAGTCAGGACTCCAAAAACCAATTAGCCCAAATAGTAACTGGATCACAAAACTAATCATAGTCGCTATGACTATCCATCCTATTAGAACAAATATAATTATTGGACTAAGGTTGAAATTTAGTTGTGGTTGAAAGATAAAAAATAAGATTGCTATCTCTACAATCACAAATCCAAAATTAATTAGTTTATCAGCAATATCTTGAAATCCCCAGGTTAATACGATATTCATCGGCCGGATGAGCTTGGTTATTAGTCGTCCTGAGTAAATTTCATCAGTCAATCCATTTAATGAAGTGGTAGAGACAATGTTTCCCATTATGGCTGCTAAAAATACATAAGCAATCATTTCATGTTGTGAATAGTTAAACGCGTTTGATTGGTTGGTATAAATAACTGACCAAACTGTGAGGGCAGTCAGTGATGAGAGAAACTCACGCAGTCGCCATAACACAAAACTTAGCCGGTAAACTAGCAGGCTTTGCCAGTACTGCTTAATAACCATTAAGTACTTATGCATTTTTATTTTGAAAAACTTCTCTAATGATTGCTTCAACTGGCGGTTCTTCAATGTTAACGTCTTCCACAGGCAACTGTTTAAGTATTTGACTGGCAACCTGAGCTGCTTTCTTACGAGGGACTAATAGGGTGGCAGTATAATTAGTTTCTCTTTGATCAAGATCCTTAATTTGTCCAAACTTTTTGAGTTCTTTCTCATTTATTTCTTCAGAGAAGACAAGTGAGAGAATTTTATTTCGAGCATATTTGTCAATGATTTTTTTAAGTTTACCATCAAAAATTATTTTTCCTTCATCAATGATGATGGCTCTTTCACACAGTTCTTTAACATCATCCATATAATGGCTGGTTAGAATAATGGTGGCATCAAATTCATGGTTGTAGGATTTAATAAAATCACGCAAGTTTTTCTGCATAACTACATCTAAGCCAATTGTGGGCTCATCAAGAAAAAGAACTTTGGGGTTGTGTAGTAAAGCAGCTATTAGCTCACACTTCATTCTTTGTCCTAGGGAAAGTTTTCGAACCTGAATGTTAATAATTTCTTTTACATCCAGAAGATCAATAAGTTTGTTTAGTGTCTCTTCAAACTGTTTATCAGGAATTTCATAGATAGCTTTATTTAACAGAAAAGTCTCCATGGCAGGCAGATCCCACCAAAGTTGATTCTTTTGTCCCATTACCAAAGCAAACTGCTTTTGAAAATCTGGTTTACGATCCCAGGGGTTAAAACCCAAAACACTAACTTCGCCAGCTGTCGGGTAGAGCAGTCCAGAGAGTGCTTTGAGGGTAGTGGTTTTTCCAGCACCATTTTGGCCAATAAAGCCAACCACCTCTCCCTGCTTGATTTCAAAAGAAATATCATCGACAGCTTTTACGGTCTCATACTCTCTTTTGAAGAGGGATTTGAATGATCCCATCAGCCCAGGCTGTTTTTTATATACTTTAAAGTATCTTTTAAGATTTTTTATTTTAATAATTGCTTCAGACATAGCTTTCCTATTGTAACCTAATTTATGAGCTGGCAGAGGAGTATCGTTTCAACCCCTCTCTCCAAGATATTTTATTTATCAAAAAGCTGACTGGTAAAGCGATCAGGATTGAAGCCCACATCAGTTTAGGGTTTTTGCCCAAGAGGATGCTGTTGGGGATATAAGAAACAAAAGCTATTGGCAGAATAGA
>CAZHLX010000023.1:0-1485 GCA_964533345.1 uncultured Pseudomonadales bacterium | reverse complement strand
AGAAAAATGTTTGTTTGATAGCCTTAGGAAAGATATTGGTAGGATATTGAGCAAAATCACTGGCTTTTTCAATAAAGTAGAAAACTTGTTGAGCTTGAGTTACATAGAAACTAATACTGGCATAGCTAACTAAGACTAGGTACCAGATAGTTAGGCAGAGCAAGTAAGCTCCCATAAAAGAGAGAAAGCTAATGAGGGTAATTTGGCTGTTTAGAATCACAGCTTGTCTAATAAACAATCCTGATAATATCAGAGTAAAAATAACAGAATCGATCCAAGGCATTCTAAAGAAGGCCATGAACTGAGAATTGACAGGTTTGAGTAAATCCAAGTCAAAATCTCCACTTTTAATCCTGAATCTCATAAATTCTTCTATCCCTCTCATAAATAAAAATAATTGGATACCATAGGTGATATGTACCAGGCTAAATAACATAATAGCCTCATCTTTTGACCATCCACCTAAGATTGAAGTGTGTTGGTAGATGACTAAAGTAGCAATTAAAAAAGTTGCTACATAAACGATGTTATGTAAGGACCGGACAAAAAAATTAACACGATAAGCCATCATATACTTAGCAGTAAAGGCTAGAATGTGTTTATAAATTGTTAGATACTTTTGGAGCTTAGATCCCAATCGCTTCATAGTTGAAAGCTCCTTTCTGCCACACTTTTTCTTTTATTATCCAAGCAACCACTATCCATATCATTAGAATTCCTAATCCTTGCCATGCTTGTAGCAGAGAGATGTTGCCTTGGATAATTTGAATGGGAGTATAGGCAAGGTGTTGAAAAGGTAGAAAAAATGTTACCTTAAGGAAATTATCTGATAATAGATTGAGTGGAATAATGATGCCTGCTAAAAAACGAGTCACACTGAGTGAAACCCAGCGGATAGAGTAAGCATCTTTTAGCCAAAATGCTAAATTAGCTACGGTAAATTGAGTCAGGAATGAAAATATATAGATAACTGGTATAAAAGCAATAAACATCATCATATGAGCTGGATTAGGAGTGAAGCCAAAGCCAAATGTTTTTAGAAGGGGAATCATGACTATTAATTTAATCAAGATATCAACTCCAGTCCAAGTTGATTGCTTCACAAAATTATATAAATAGTAGTTAAAAGGCTTAGTCAGATATTTAGAGAGTCTACCTTCTTTTATGTCTTCTTCTACATACCATGTGTGAAAATTTGAAATTCCATATAGGATTGCTGCGAAGAAGAAGTAGCGCACTGTTGATTCTGGAGTTAATCCTTCAATCGGAGTTTCCTTTTGTACCGCTAGCCATACTAGTGCCATTAAACTGACAGCCAGAGCATATTTAATAATATGAATGGTGAAGTTGAATCTATACTGCAGAATTTCTTGAGCAGTAATTTTAAAAACTAATAAATATTTTTTCATCTCTGGTTATATTCTACGAAAAACCCCGCCGGAGCGGGGTTTGGATTTCAATCTAAGGTAATAAATTTACCAAACC
>CAZHLX010000022.1:0-12995 GCA_964533345.1 uncultured Pseudomonadales bacterium | reverse complement strand
GAAAAAATTTCTCAAGAGCATTTTATTAGTAAGAGAATACTTACTTTATGGAATAAGCACAATTTTAATGTTTATGGTTTTCCATGTATTGAAAAAAATAAAAGTAAAAATATAAATATTACATCCATAAAATCTAAAGTTCTTTGTGAAAGACACAATAATATTTTGGTTGATATTGATGGAGCTGCATTTAATTTTTTTAATGCACTTATTGTAAAAAAAACAAAAAATAAAGTTAAATTTGATGGTTTAAAGTTAGAAAGGTGGTTTTTAAAACTTTTAATTGGTTTGGTTTTTTCAGGCAATGCCTTAAATCAGAATGATAAAAAAATAAAATATTGGGAACAAAAAAAAGATTGGTTGGATATTTTGTTTGGAAACAAAAAAATGCCAAAAGGATGGGGATTACATTTTGTACATTCTAATGTTCCATACAGGGCACAAAATAAATCAATGCACTTCCAACCTGTATTTAGAACTGATAGTGGAGAACCTATTGCTATTTCTCTTGCTATAGAAGGATTTATTTTCCTATTTTCAATGGAGCCACTACCACCTATGAATAACAACAATAGGAATGTAAATACTATTTATCATTCTAAATCAATAAATATTTATGAAAAAGAAAAATTAAGAATAATTGAATTAGTTTGGAAGTAAACTTTATTTTGCTAGCGGTGAGGGAGGGATTCGAACCCTCGTGACCCTAGATGAGCCCCAAGCTTTTCGAGAGCTGGCCGTTTAACCACTCCGGCACCTCACCTCACTGATAAAAGTGTGCACCCACCAGGGATCGAACCTGGATCGGTGGTTCCGCAAACCACTGTTCTATCCATTAAACTATGGGTGCTAAAAATGTTAATAAAGCCTGATAGAAGAGTATTGTAGCCTGGATTAAGGAAATCGTAAAGATTATGAGCCAACCTCTAAGGGGATTTTTTCTTGAAGCCACTTTGCTGCTTTTTCATAAAAAGTTTCAGCTGGCTTCTCTTCAAGTAAGACCTCAGAAAGAATTCCTTTAAGATCATCTTTTTGATTCTCATCAAACATCAAGAGAATCCTGCCGGGAAATCGAGCAATCTCAATAGTGATAGTCTCTTGATCCATCTTCTTCTCAATCCAAAACCGACCCATCTCTTCCCAGTAATAGAGTAGATCTTCAATCTCAATACCATAAGTATTTATCTCAATATTGACGTTGTGAGGAGGTACACTTGAGAGAACATAGGCAAGAAAACCCACTGAGACTACCACTGCGATAGGTAAGAACTGCCCGGCAAAGAAAAGAATCAAGCTCACCAAAAACACAATCGCGATTACAGTAGTATAATACTGACGATTTCTTTTCTTGAAAGGCCTACTAGGTGCACGCCAGGAGGTAATAGTCTTTTTTGGGATAGGCTTAGGAACTCCTGGGAAAAGATCCTGCTCATTCCCTTTAGGGAGAGTCTCTTTTTGAACTGGTGGAGCTTGCTCCACTACTGGCTCTGCAGCTGGTGGAGTATTAGAGACCGGAGCTTCAGCATAGCGTTGTCGTCTCTTCTCACGTAAGACTTTTAAGTACTCCGCAGAAGACAACGGCTGGGCAGGTCGAGTTTGGTCACTCATATTCACTTTAACTATACATCAAGATAAAGGATGAGTGAAAGGGGAAAGTTTGATAGAATAGACAGTCCAGGCAATAATATTGTTTCAGGAGGTGTCGCATAGCGGTCAATTGCACTGGTCTTGAAAACCAGAGCCTTACGGCTTCGTGAGTTCGAATCTCACCACCTCCGCCATTACTTTATGAATTGAGTAATCTCTTGTTTTAATTCCTCATCATCCAGGGCTATACGTAGGTTGGCTTTCAACCAACTCTTAATGCTGCCTCCATCAAGATACTCACCTTGAGGGATGTGAATTGCCACCTGTGATTTCTGAGCTAACTCAGCCAAAGTATCAGTGATATATAGCTCACCAGTCTTATCATCAACAGGTTGATTTTTAATCATCTCAAAAACTTCAGGAGTTAGGATGTACTTACTAATGTTAGAAAGGTTTGAGGGCGCCTCTCCAGGTTCTGGTTTCTCAACTATCTTTTTTAGGTACTTTACATCATCTCTCTCTTCAACCTCAGCAATGCCATATTTATGGAGCTCATCTTCAGGTTTTTCAATAAATGTAGCTACCCCACCAACCTTAGTCTTCTCAAACAACTCAATCATCCTGGATGCTTCAGAATCACCATTGTTACTGTAGATAAAATCGTCACCCATAAAAACAAAGAAAGCCTCTTCATCTTTGAGAAACTCTTCACAAAGAGCTACCGGAACAGCTGTCCCGTAAAGACCCTCATCAGGTTGTTTGACGAAGCTGAACTTAGCCTGAGTATGAATATGTGAAACTTGGTCATAAGCATGAAGCTTATTCATCTTTTTAAGATACTCGTAAAGCCTAAGATTCTCTGAATAGTAGTGTTGGATTTGGATGTTATGCTCATTGATAACAAAGATGATTTCTTCAATTCCAGCTTTGACCAAATCTTCAACTACATAATCAACCATCGGTCTGCCTAAGATAGGCAACATTTCTTTTTGAATAGTCTTGGATATGGGTAAAAATCTGGTCCCAAAACCAGCAGTGGTGATAAGAGCTTTTTTGATCATGTTATAAGTTTAACTCAGAACTACTTTTTAGAAAGATACAGAATTAAAAAACTGCTCAAAAATAGTATTTGGAGCAGCTTCTTTTTCGATCACCTCACCAGTATTATCATTCAACACAATCTCTGAATCTACCTCTACAGGAATTACGCCAAACAACCTCTTCTTGATCTTATCAGGCTTGTGATAATAGAGATCGCCATTGTCATAAACTTGGACTTCTACTTCCTCTGCAAGGTTCTCACCACCCATAAAGAATCCAGCTGCTTCCATTCTCTCTATTGCTTGATCAGGGAGATGGTTGAGGGTATGTTCTTGACCGGATGGAGTAGTGATAGATACTTCATTAGTACTTGGATCTAAGTTAAACTCAGCCCCATTTCTTAGCAAAGCCGTCGCGTGCCGTGATTTAAGCTCGAGCTGCTGTTCTTTATCCTTGATTCTGTTTCTAACCTCAATTTTTTCCTGATATCTTTCTTGTCTTTGCTCATGAAGTTGTTGGAGATACTCTTCTCTTCTTTCTTGTTTTTCTTCAACCTCCTCTTTTCTTTGTTCAACTTTTTCTTTGCGACCTTCAACCCATTTTGCACGTTTTTCTTTGGCTGCTTCAATTTGGTCCTCAGTTAGTTGAGCAGGGAAGTCCATCTCTACGTGATCAGAGCGTAGAACTTCAGCTGGAGTGAACTCAGCATCATCCATCTCAGATTTTCTGATCTCTACGACCGTAGTATCTTGTTCAGGTCTAAGACGGATATCTTTATTTTCATAAGCAGGCATAGTCTTAATTGGATCAGACTTAACTTCAGTAGGAGCAATATAGTTAGCTCTAGTTTTTTTTAGATTTGAAGTTACTCCTAACACTCCACCTTCATAAAACCGAGTCACACCCTTGTCATCAACTTTGATTTCTAGAGCTAAAGCCTGTGGGGCTGCTATGGCGAAAATAGAGAATAAGACAATAACGGTAGTGACTTTAGATTTCATAAATCTTTCAGCTAATACTTACTTGTTGCTAGTATGACATAAAATTTAAACCTCGATAAGGATAGAAGAACTTGAGTCTATTTTTTTAAAAGCTTGAGGATCTCATTTGCTAAGCGGCTCGGATCATGGCGAATCATACTTCGTTTGAGTTTATCCCCTTTAGCTTGAGTTGGCATCAATCTTGATAAGACATCAGCCCGGATAAGTTTGACATGACTATTAAGGTCTTTTGGTTGAAGATCATCCTTAACAGGAATAGAGCTCTCTTTCTCATAAAGAGGAAGGGCTTCTTTAGGATAACTATGGTTACTATTAATTAAGACATAATCAATTAGATCTAGTGGTAAGTATTTAGTAAGATCACTAAAAAAGTCTTTGGCGGTGTAATCATGAGTTTCACCATACTTGGTCATTAAGTTAGAGATAAAAAGCACTTTGGCTGAACTCTTTTCAAAGGCTTTCCTGACACCCTCAACAACTAAATTTGCAATAGTATTAGTATAAAAATCTCCAGGCCCGAGGATGATTAGATCTGCATCTAGAATAGCCTCTTTTGCCTGAGGATTAAGTTTTGCCTTAGGTTTGGTTTCAAGATTAGTAATTCTCAATTTACCATCATGAGTAGGCTCATCTATTTCATGTTCCCCAGTAACCTGACTGCCGTCTTCATAGGTAGCTACTAATCTCACATTATCATAGCTAATAGGGATAATATCTCCTCTGACTCCTAGGATCTTACATGTCTCTTCAATACCTTTTTTTTGAGAGCCCATGATATCTGCCATCGCAGCCATAAATAGATTTCCAAAGGTCATGCCCTTAAGACCAGCTCCACCTTGGTGAAAGCGATAGGTGAAAAGCTCTCGGAGAATAGTTTGGTTTTGGGAAAGAGCTATGACAGCTTGTCTGATTCCAGAAGTAGGAAGTAGACCAAACTCATCTCGAAGAGTTTTATTCGATCCACCATCATCAACCATAGTCATCAATAAAGTGACTTTAACCGGCATACTACTAAGTCCTGAAGAGACTACGTATGATCCAGTTCCACCTCCAATGACCACGATATGTGGTGTTTTACGCATAAGGACATTATAATACCATCCACCTGATGAGGAAACCGAACTTTTACAAATCAACACTAAACTTTCAGGGTCCAATGTTGATTGTTTTTGCTGCTTGCTTGTGGGCTCTAGATGGAATCATTCGGCGTAGTCTTTATCATCTCTCTCCAATAATAATTGTTTTTTATGAACATTTGATTGGTTCATTAATCTTATTGCCGATTGTAGTTCCTACTCTAAAAAAGGAGGTTTTGAGTCCCAAGGTGTTATTTAATGCCAGCATAGTTGCTCTCTTGGGAGGTCTGTTAGGAACACTTTTTATTACCTCAGCTTTAGTGAGAGTTCACTTCATTGCTTTTAGTGTGGTTTTCTTAATTCAGAAGTTACAACCGTTATTTGCCATCGCCTCAGCTAAATTAATTTTGGGAGAAAAGATAACTAAAGGTTATCTAAAATGGGCGGGTTTAGCTTTCTTGGCAGTATTTTTTGTGGCATTTCCTAATGGACAGGTGAATTTAAGCTCAGGTCCGGGAACTGTCCAGGCTGCTTTATTTGCTCTAGGAGCTGCAGTTTGTTGGGGAGTCTCAACAACTTCATCAAAATCTTTACTTAATAATGTTTCCCATAAAGGAGGAACAATCCTCAGATTTTATCTCTCTACTTTTTGGGCACTTTTAGCAGTTTTTATTTTGGATCAAGGAGAGTCACTGATGGTCGTTACTTCCTTTGAGTTATCTCGTTTGACTTATATTGCTTTGACTACTGGCTTGCTAGCCATGTGGATTTACTACAAAGGTTTGAGAAACACACAGGCAAAGATCTCCACAATACTAGAAATGGCATTTCCTTTATTGGCAGTTTTTGTAGACGCGATCTTGTACAAGACTATTCTCGCCCCAACTCAATACTTAGCGGCATTGGTGCTGATATTTGCTATCTATAGAGTAGGAAAACTACAGAACTCTAGTCTTAATTAAAGTTTTAATTTTTCTTTTTTTATCTTTGATTATTTGAGGCAGATGCTTTTTATTCATTGAGATCACAGTCTCTAGGTGTTGGTTCTCTAGGGTAAGAGCAACTAATCTGTCCTGATGCTTATCCAAAATCTTGGCTAGTTGTTGCCAGTGTTTGGTGGTAATTATCTCCCAAGGAAGTGAATCACGATTGGTTCCAATGGGGATGTGTAATCCAGCAATGGGAATTTGTTTGAGGGCTTTGTCCATCTCAAATAACATGGCTGACCAATATCGATCGATATTTTTTGAGTTAAGTTTGTAATGATAATTGTCAAAGAAGCTAAAAACTCCCATTACCTCCATCAGTAAATGAACTAAATCAATCATTACCCCGGCTTGAGTTTGTTTAGCTAGTTTTTTTGCCTTTTGGACACTGATTTTAAGTGAGTTAGGTCGATAGACATTTTCTAGTAAGATGACTTGCTTGTGATCTTTCTTCAATAAACTATTGAGTTGTTTGGTGACGCAGCATTTATCTAAATCTGGCTCATGGAAAAGTAGGTAGTTTGCTTTAGATTGTGAGGTTAGTTTAAGAGTTGAGTGCAATGAGGGCATCACTAAGGAAAAGGGGGTTACAAAGAGTTTCATTCCTAAACCTCTATCAGGGGTGTCGATAGCAACTGGGGCATGAATGCCAGTAATAGGGATATTGAATTTATCTAGAGTTTTTTTAACTCTATCTTTACTAAAGCGGAAAGGTAAAAATTCTACTCCATCAATGGGACAGCAGTCAGCACTTAGGGTATGAAAGAGTTGATAGAAGAGGTCGGGTTGAACAGAAAAAATTCCAGAAATATCAGTTGAGAGTAGTAATGGCACTTGGCTACGATGGCGTTTGATTTTTTTGGGCTTGGGCATAGACAAGAGCTACATTATACTCACTTTAATTAATCCAGGACAAAAGTAATTAGGGCTTGGTATAATGAGGGCCTTAACATCTGGAGGTGTCGCATAGTGGCCAATTGCACAGGATTGCTAATCCTGAGCCCCCAGGGGCTCCGTGGGTTCGAATCCCACCACCTCCGCCATGGAAATTGTTAAAGCATCACTCCAAGATTCTCAGGGGCTTGTCTCTTTGTCTAAAGTCCTTGGTTATGAAGTTGATGAAGCAGGTGTCTCTAAACGTCTTGAAAAGATAATCTCCCGTGAAGATCATTGTTTGTTGGTTGCTAAAGAAGATGAGAAATTAATTGGTTTTTGTCATGGTTATGTCAGGACCTTAGTCGAAGTAGATGAAGCAGTTGAGATTGGTGGGTTGGCAGTTGTAGAAGAATATCGTGGGCAAAAGATAGGTAGGAAGTTAACTGAAGGGATTGAAGACTGGGCTAGAGATAATGGCTTCAGTCAGGTGGTTCTTTCAAGTAATGTCATTCGAGAGAATGCTCATCAGTTCTATCAGCATCTTGATTATAAGATTATCAAAAAACAGTTTGCTCTAGAGAAGCTGCTGGATTAATTCAAATATCTCTGCCTATAATATCTTGCGTATTTATTTTTAAGGATGCTTATGTTCAAAGCTAAAGAAAAATGTTGTATGCCTATGGCTGGTTCTAGTCCTTCATGCCTCTATGGTTTAGGGTTTATTGGAACTGTGGTTTACTTCTGGCAAACTTCTCCGGCACTTGGAGAGAAGATGTTTGGAATTCTCAAGGCTGTGGTTTGGCCAGCAATTTTGGCCTTTAAGGCTTTTGAGATGTTGGGGATGTAGTTTTAATTAAATGTTCTTTTTGATATATTAATAACTAACTATTATTATCAACTGCCCTGGATAGGTCAGTTAGTGTTTTCTCTCCTAAGGTCAAGATCTTTTAAAATAAAATTTCGTTATTATTTTATTGAAAGCTTTAAAAGCTTACTTAAGGGTTTATTTATTTTTGGACCTACCTACCATCTGGTCGAAAGAACTTTTCTTTGGAATGATCTTTCAATATTTCTTTCAAGATTCAGAGATCCTGCTTTAGACTTTCTTAATATAGTCCTAGGATTTAGCGAAGGATGGGTGCTCATCGGGATACTAACTTTTATTTATTTTCATTGGCATAGTAGATCTCGTAGGTTGGTAATTAATTTAATTGCATATCTGTTGGGGATGATGCTTTGGATTTTTATCTTCATTGAAGACAGTTTGTATTTTCAGGAAAACTTATTTTTTTGGTACAGAGAGACAGAGCAATCGAAGGAATTTTTGTTATTATTACTTTCCGGCGTGGGCTTAATGTTAAGTTTACTTCTATTTGATATCCTCCTCTCTGTTATAAAAAAGTACAAAATAATTCTAATTACCCTAAATAAGGATTATTTTCTAGCAATAAAAGACTCATTCTTGAAGGGGACAGATTGGATTCAAGAGAAATTTTATATTGATGGAGTTCACTCTAGTCAGATAATAGATCTTCCATTAGAGAACTTGTCAGAAGTTGAGGAAATTAGAAGACTAGCTAGTGATGACACTCTTTTCCTGAATTTTGAAAAAAATATTGATTTAGTTCATAAAGAGATTGAAATATACAATTCAGTAAAAAACAGACGATCATCTTTAGTTATGTGTGTGGATGGAAGTTGGGGATCAGGTAAAACTAGTATTGTACAAATAGTTAAAAATAGATTTTTACCAAAAAATAAGAGATTTGATTTAGAAAACGGACTAACGTGGCTTACTTTTAAGCCTTGGGGGTTTAGTAACAAGGATGAGTTAGTTGAGTCTTTTTTGGAAGAAATGAGACGAATCCTAAAGGTTAATTATGGAATCAATCTAGGTAGTGAGTTTGATCGTTACATAAAAATGATAACCCCAATGTTCGATCAAAATGGAGCTATAAAAAATTTTTTAAAGAGCGTTGAACTTATAAGTGGATTTAACAATAAAACATACGGAGAATTGAAAGAATCAATTTCAAAAAAATTGAAAAATCTTCCGGGAACAATAGTGATTCTGATAGATGATTTAGATAGGCTATCTTATGGAGAGCTTATGTTGATCTTAAAACTCGTGAAAGAAAATATGGATTTTTCTGGGTTAGTATTTATTCTCCCCTTTGATTATTCAAAAGTATCTAGATTAATCGTAGAAGAAAGAAAAGGGGTTGATTATTATTCTGACTATCTTCAAAAGATCATTAGTTCTAAGGTTGCAGTTAATGCTATTTCTTATAAAGAAATGAAGAACTTGTTTTTTAAAGTAATTAATGAAGAGTTTGAATCAAGAAGATTAGAAAAAAAGTTAGATGGTCAAGAAAGCCTGCTTGTTTTTGAACAATATGTTCTTGAGTTTACCCGTGATCAATTTCGGGATATGTTGTTGTCTAAAGATGGACCAACAATCACTGAAGCAAGTCCTTTATTTCAGTTTTATTCTGAATTGTTTAATTATCACAAATCTCATATACGTAGATCATATCCTGATCTATATGAGTCTATTCTTAGCGATCCTGGAGAGGGTTTAAGGCTATCAATATCTAGACACAGCTCTGGTGAAATTTCCAACTTGGATCAGTTAATTGAATACCTTTATAGGCCAATAAACAAAGTTTTGCGAGCGAATTTGTTAGAAACCCTCAAGGGACTGGCTCAGTCGCTGAGCAGACCAGGAGTAGCTTGGGTTACTGAGTTCTCAAGTGGTTTGGAACCAATTATTAGTCCCTACACACCAAGAGGAATAAATAGAAAAGAATCCCTAGAATCTCATATTAATAATTTTTGGGCTAATAACTCCGGTTTAGTTAGTCCAAATAGGGACGAAGTTTCTAAGATAATTGATGAATTGGGAAGAAACGTAGAAGAATATATAAATAAATTTGAGTCATCACAATTGAACAAAAAAGATGAGAATTTTGTAAAAAGTTGGCTTTCCAAGAAAATAACTCCAAGAGATACTAAGCTTTTTGCTTCATTTTTATCTTTGGCAGGTGATGTTGACTGGTCAAGTTTAGATTCACGTAAAAAAATTGTTAAAAGTTATTTTGAAAATAATTTGACTAACAATTAGTGGTTATTGCGTTTTTCTACCTCAATCCATTCTTCATCACCTAGCTCATCTAGTTTGTATGGACCAAAGTGAGTCCTGATTAGTTTGACTGTGTCATATCCAACCCGCTCTAACATTCTTCTGATTTGTCTATTCCTGCCTTCTTGAATGGTGATGGTTAGCCAGGTTCCATGGTCGGTATGCTCATCAACACTTACTTCAGCAGGTTGAGTTGGTCCTTCTTTAAGTAACACCCCTCGCTTGAGATGCTCAATGGCCTTATAGCTAGGCTTGCGGTCAATTAAAACTCGATATGTCTTACTGATTAAATGGCTTGGATGAGTTAGTTTGTGAGTGAACTCACCATCATTGGTAATTAGAACCAGGCCCTCACTGTCCTTATCCAACCTACCTACTGGATATAGTCGGAAGTTGTGAGTCGCATTGCCAGGGAGTAGAGAAAGAATATTATCTCGATTTAGCTCATCACTAGTAGTAGTGACTACTCCCACTGGCTTATTAACCAAGAAATACTTTAAATCTGGATTGTCGATTGGTTTTCCTCGGTAAAGAACCCTGTCTTTGGTAGGATCGATGCGTTGACCAATGGTAGCCTTCTTACCATTTACAGAAACTCGTCCCATCTCAATATACTTTTCAGCTGTTCTTCGAGAAGCAATACCAGCACTAGCTAAAAATTTTTGAATCTTAATCGTATCCATAGTTTATTTCTTAGGTTTAGTTTGTCTTTCTTCAATTTTTTTGAGCGAGTACATCAACCTCTCATGCAGATCAATCTTCTTAACTCTGGCAAATCGAAGGATGGTGATGAGAATGTCACCCAGCTCTTGTTCATAGGTTTCATCCTGTTGAGCTGCAAGATTAGTCTTTTTACGACCATGCTCAGCTAGATATGCCCTAGCCATCTCACCAACTTCTTCTAGCATTGAGAGAATCATGATTGAGCCAAACTCTTTGGAGTAACGTTTTCCACCATCAATCTTGTCTAGATATCGGAAGTATTGACCAAAAGGGGTCACGAATCGATTATTTTTAGCTTTGCTAGCTGATTTATTTTTCATAAGCTAAGTATACCTCTTGTGTTTGAGATCACCAAACTATATAAAAGCGACTACATAAAGTAGAATATAGATACATGTCTCAGGTACAAACGGTTAAAGATACTATTGATATCGTTGAAATTATTGGTGAACGCTTGGAATTAAGTCGTGGAGGTCGGAACTGGAAAGGCCTTTGTCCATTCCATGGTGAAAAGACACCTTCTTTTTTTGTGAGTGAAGAACTACAACGTTATCGTTGTTTTGGTTGTGGTGAAACAGGTGATGTTTATAATTTTTTAGAGAAATATGAAGGAATGACCTTCAATGAAGCTTTGCAGTATTTGGCTGACAGAGCAGGAATCACTCTCAAAGAATACAAACCCTCAGCTGCAGATGAAAAACGTACTCAGCATCTTGAGATTTTAAATCTGGCTAAAGAGTACTATCACTATCTTTTAATGGAGCATAAATCTGGTCAGAATGCTCGTGAGTATCTCCAAGAGAGAGGTACTAATCAAGATTCACTTAAGCTTTTTCAACTAGGATATTCACTACCTAAGTGGGATGGGTTGATTAATTATCTGCATAAAAAGAAAAAATATAGCTTGGAGTTATTAGTGGAGACTGGGCTAGTGATCAAGCAAAGAGGTCGTCACTATGATCGTTTTCGTGATCGGGTTATGTTCCCACTCAAAAATCATCGAGGACAAGTGGTAGGATTTTCTGGACGCAGTTTAGAAGCTGATGCCAAACAGGCTAAATACATTAACTCTCCAGAAACAACTCTCTACCACAAAGCTGAATTGCTCTATGGCTATAGTGAGCTGCTTCAGTTCATCCGTCAAAAAGATGAGGTGATTGTGACAGAAGGTGAGTTTGATGTTATTTCTTCAACTCAAGCTCATGTAAATAATATTGTGGCAATCAAAGGTTCAGCTTTTACTCTTGATCATGCTAAGTATATTAAGCGAGTGGCTAGCAAGATCTTGTTTGCTTTAGATATGGATAGCGCTGGAGTTGAGGCTACTAAACGCTCAATTCCAATTGCTCAAGAAGTGGAGCTAGAACTTAGAGTGATTAAATTGGCTGAGTTTGATCAGGATAAGAAGCAGGATGTTGATGATGTGGCTCGGCAAGATGCTAAGACCTGGAGAAAATTGGCTAAAGACTCAATCTCCGTTTATCAATTTTTAATTGAGGCGGCCTTTAGTGAGTACGATGCTGATACCCCAGAAGGAAAAAGAAAAATCATTAAGGAACTAGCAGAGTCAATTAATGGGATTAACCATGAAGTTGAAAAAGATTTTTATCTTAAAGAAATTGCTGAGAAGCTTAATGTTAAAAAAAGTATTGTCCAACAAGATTTCAAGAGCGAAGCTGAGAGAGGTAGAACAAAGCTGTTGAAGAGAAAACCTAAAAAGAAAGTAGAAGCTAAGCCGACCCTGAGTAGACTAGAGAAACTAGAAAAGTATGTCTGGTTTCTGCTACTTCGCAGTAATACCAAAGCAGTTAAAGATCGAGCCAAACAGTTGAAGATAATCGAGACTAAAGATAAAAAGTTGGAGTTGCTCTTAACTAATCTGCTGGAGTTTAAGCCGGAGTTTGCTTTAGAAATTTTTGGAAAGTTTTTGCCTGAAGATCTACAACAGTTGCTCTTTGACCTATATCTCCAACCCAAATATGTGCAGAATGTTGATCAGATAAAGATCGATCAAGAATGGGAAAAAAGCTTCACTGAGTTAAAAAGATTGAGCATTCAAAAACAGATGTCCTTAGTAACTAAAGAGCTAGACAAACTAGATGAAAAAAACAAACCAAGACTGAAGCTGAAGAGAAAAGGCAAGCTGAGTTACTAGAAAAAATTGTAGTATTAGGTTCAAAACTTAAATAAAATTGTTTCCTGTTGACATACCCCTAGGGGGTATATATACTAAGTCCATTCTGCGTCCAGAACCAGTTCCAAACCAACTCAAAAGAATCCGCGGACAGCTTGATGGTGTCATCAAGATGTACGATGATGAGAGAGCTTGCGTAGATATTGTGCGCCAAGTAGTAGCTGCTCGTAGTTCATTAGGAAGAGTAGCTCGAGATTTACTCACAAATGAAGCAAGCAACTGCTCCAAAGAGCGTCGGATGGACGATCTAGATGAGATCTTAAAAGAAGTATTTAGATATTAACTAATTTGAAAGGTACTTATGTCAGAGGACAAAAACCAAGGCGCTGTTCATTTAACAGCTGATAATTGGAAAGACACGCTGAACAA
>CAZHLX010000021.1:0-13136 GCA_964533345.1 uncultured Pseudomonadales bacterium | reverse complement strand
CCCTGAGCAGATATCAGCTGAAGAAATATCTGAAAAAATAGATCAGGAAAGCCTGCTTCTTATCTCCCAAGACAAGCTTTTTATTAACAATCTCCAGGGAGTTTGGACAGAAGCAGAGTTAAAAGAGTTACTTCCAAAAGAAGAGATCGTTATTAATAAAAATAGTTATCCCCAGATCAATGATCGATTTAAAAATGAAATAACTAAGATTTTTAACTTAATTAAACAAATTAACTTTTTTCTAATTCCGTTAGGAATAATTTTTGTGAAACTGTGGATTAGCTTATTGGAAGGATTATTGGTTTTTCTTTTTTTCAAATTGAATCAATTTAAAATAAACTTCAAAAAAACATTTCAATTATCTTTGCATCTAACCGTAATTGCAGAGCTAATTAACCAAGTTGCTAGTTGGATCTATCCTCAAATTGATATTCCGCTAGTGACTCTTTCTTATTGGTGCTTATTTAGTTATATCTTTTGGACACAAAGAAGAAACTTCATCAAGATTAGCTCTTAAACTAATCCTCTAGTGATATCTCAAAATCTATTGGGGGGAAAGGAAATTCTTCCTGATTTGGATCTGCTAACTCTAGTTCTTGCTTGATCTCTACTAAACGTTGAGTAAAAGGACCCAAGATAACCTCGCTTATCTCTGTCTCTTCTTCTTCTGTGGCTGCTTCTTCTTGTGGCTGTGATCTGAAGTTATTAATAGCCATTACTCCAACTGCAATCAGAGAAATAACCAAAATGATAGTTAGCGCTAATTTTATCTTTTTCTGTTTATTTTTCTGAATTTCTTCTGGAGAAAGAACAGGCTCTGAATCTACACTTGGATCGACATAGAGCGGGCTTTCGGTAATAAACTGAGTTTGGTCTGGCATGACTTCACTTATCATACTTTAAGTAACTCCTCTAAAAATCCAACTGCTTTGGATAGAGTTGAATGGATTGATTCTAAACGATTCTCAATCGCATTATAAATCCCTTTATAACCAGATGTGGTTGGCCGAGAGTACTTCTTTTCAACCTCATCAAATTCTGGTTTGAGGGTTTTCAACAGTCTATCCGTCTCAGCAAATGAGCGCTGCCTCTCGGCAGATTTTAAAGCCCCACCTGCTGTAGCAATCTCTACCTCCATATCATCTCTTAAGACTCCAGAGCGGTCATGAATATTCTGAAGCTCACCAATCGCCATTAAAGACAGAGTTTGATAGGCTGAATCTTCAACTTCATCTATTAAAAGCTCAAACTCAATTGATATCTCATTTAACTGCGGCTTATCCAAAGGTTCTTTTAGTTGTTGTTGATGTTGTTCTATTTTCTGAATTGCTGCTAATAAAGTTTGTTCAGCAGCTTTTTTGTCTGGTAGTTCAATACCAGCCTGAGAGAGGAGTTTCAACCTCAGTAGCCTTAGATACGTCCTTAAGACCTTAGCTCTAGCATCCATTGCCTCTTGAGTTTTTTGAACCGCATCTTCAAGAGAGGCTAGAGTCTCTAGTTTCAAGTACTGATCTTTAGCAATTAGGTATAGGTTTTCTAAGTTTCGATATTCTTCTAGTTCTCCTCGATACTGGATAGTCAGTTGTCTAATATCCTGAGAAAGAGAATCTTGTTGATAGATTACCGGTTCTTCTTGAGCTAAAACAGCACTAGGGAATGAGCTAAAGAAAATAACTGCTAATAAAATTGATAGAGAAATCTTGTTGATAAATTTCATAACTGATTAGAAAGTAATCAGTACTAATAGTAACCCGGCTAGTACTCCTACTCCCAAATACTCTAGTACAACCTTCTTAGTAATATGATCTGCTTTCACATGAGTTAAGATCCCCCACATTACATAGAATGTTGAAATACCAACTGCCACAATTCTTTGCAAACGACGATCGGGCCATGATCCTAAAAACAGAATTATTCCTAACACTAATCCAATTACTAAGATTAAATAAGCTAGTTTGTGTTTATTGAGTTCTTTTAACATTTAATTATCCAACTACTCCTCCCTTAAAGAAGATCACCAAATACATAATCGCCACGAATAAAAATATGTGAGCCAGATTTTTACCAACCATCCGCATCGCATTACGATGACCGATGATCAAAGTATCATAAGATAGAGTTCCTATTATCAACATAATTACTGCCAAGAAAAATGCTTTTGTTAACTGTAGTGGTGTAAATAGAGGTGGGGACTCAATCTCTCCTCCTGGAACCAAAACACTGGCCAAAACTTCAGATTGAGAGCGCTTGACTGCATCTCCAGATTCTTGAACTGTGTAGTGTTCATCTTCGGCTACTACTTCTGGCTTCACGCCAGCATTTGTTTGAGTTCCAAACATCTGCACTACCAAAGTTGTTTCATAGCCATCTAAGCTGCCATCAATAACTGCAATTCCAATTTCATCGTACTTGGAGTTAACAATGTTAGCCTTATGAGTAGGTGAGGCCATCCAGGCAGCCATCATGCTCTCTGTGTTAGCAAAGTCTCTGGCTAAGTTTTCTCCTGCAACCTGGTATTGATATCCAGCCTGACGGATGAAACTCCAGGGTTCTGTGCCATCTGGGGCAGTATGGGACCAGTACTGATCAGCAAACATATCCTGTCCTTTGGCTAGAGCAGCTTCTGCCAATGTTTGGTTGAGAGTTAATGGAGAAAGACCGAACCTGCTTCTCTCTTGATTAGTTATCTCAATTACTTGTTTAGGAGTAATTGTAGAAGCATAGCCCAAGACACTCCCGTTAGTTGCTAGCCCTGAAAATAAGTGTAACAACGCAACGAATCCACTTGAAATCAAAACCATAAAAAACAAGGCTTCTGGGTGAAGCAACCGAGGTCGATGATTGTTAGATCGCCGTGGATGAAAAATGTGGGCTACTATGTCAGATATCTTTCGCACTTAACCATTATGCAGTAAAAATACCACCAAACTCAAGAGTTAATAGTCAAGATCAGATAAATCAATATTTTTACCCAGTGGAGACAACTCCCCAGTCGAATCAAAACTCCTAATAGCTAGATAAGATGAAGAGGGTGGAACTCTAATTAAGACAACTTCTTTAGATCCAGGACTTTGGGGAGAAAAGAGCTTGGGAAAGATAACTTCTACTAACTCAGCCTGATCCCAGTTCTGCTGAGTAATTATTTTTGAAAAAGAACGAACCTCATAACTTAATGCTCTATTTAAATTTTTATCATTAGTTTGAGGGCTATAAAACTCTAGTGTTAAAAAACCTTCATTATCTCTACTAATTTCGACTTCATTAATTGGCTCTATCTCAATAAAAGAAGGACTACCTTGATCAACTATATTAATACTTTTAATAACTGTGTAGCTATCACCTAAGTTATCACCTCTATTCCCACTCCAAAGTGATAGCTTTTGAGGAAATTTAGAAAATAGATAGGGGTTGAACCTTATTCTCCCTTCTCCGCTCTCCAGAAAAGATTGCTGATAAACTAAGTGATCATCTACTTTAATAGTCAAAGCAGGCTCGTCAAATCCAACTAAATTCTCCACTGAGATTAATTCAAAACTAATTTCTACAAGCCAACTCTTGTTCTCACTCAGCAAAGGAAAGTTTAGATCCAACTCTCTATCTTTTAATTCTGTGCTGTCTTTGAGTAAGACTAACTCTTTTTCTAGACTAGGCTCTACTTCTTTTTCACTAATGGAAGGAGTTTTTATAGAAGGTTGTTCCTTAGTATCTGAGTTTTGATTTAAATTAGTAGGCAAAGTTCTCTCTTCCACTGTTACTTCTTTTTGAATAGGAGAGTTTTTTAGCTCACTACTATTTGGAATGCTCATCATTCCCACTAACAACAAACCAGTAATAAAAATAAACTTCATTCTTAGTGAGTAATTTGCTTAATCAATGAAAATAAACAAATAAAAATCAGTAAAGAGATTCCCCCAGCTCCTTTAAACCAACTCACTATAAATCCCAGTTGAGGAATAGAAGCAATAACTTTTCCTTGAATTTGACTTAAAAGAATACCATCAGGAGATAGGTATTGAGTTGCATCACCATGAGTCAGAAAAGAAGTCTTTTCCATTTGAGGGTTCTTGGCAATAATTCGATGTAGAATTAGCTTTTTATCAACCCCATCCCCCTTGTGATAAGCAATTACTTCCCCTGGGAAATAGTCTTTCTGCTTTCTATATATAGCCAGACTACCCACCTTCAAAAAAGGCTCCATCGATCCTGATTTAACGATGGCTAACTGATACCACTGATCTACGACGGGAATCAGTGGTATCAGTAATAAGATTGAGATTAAAAAGCTAGAAATTAATAAAATATCTGAAAACAGAGAGATCACTTCTTTCATAAGCTAGTTAACCTCCTGTTCAGCAGTAAACTCTAGATCAACTTCTACCCAAGAATCTTGGTAACTAACATCTGCTTCTGGATCGTACTGCCAAGTGAGAAATAGCCCTTTCCCATGTCCTCCCATTCCACCAATAGTATGGTCAGAATCATCCCCTGGTAGTACTTCATCTCCCGCCTCTAAATCAAAGGCTATCCCCCCGTGAACTAAATCAACTCCTTGATAAAAATCTAGTAAAGTGAAATTGCCTCCATTGGGGTCATAGCTGGTGGCTAAATCTCCCCAAATATTCTCATCCATATCTTGAAGGCCATTCCCATTTCTGTCATACCAGGCATCAATTAGATTGACTACCTCATCTAGGTGTTTAACTCCGTAATATTTACGATCAGTCAGAGTTAGATAAACTGATTCTGCATCTATATCACCGGTGTTACGAATAAAAATTTTTGAGCTAACAACTTCCCCGGGAGTCCACTCAGTGGGAGTACTCCAGACATTACTCACATTTCCAGACCAATAATGACTTGAGGTTTCAGCGATATTATCTCCATTGTCATCAGTTGTACTTATCTGCAGATCAAACTGACCAGAATAGAATTTATTGTCCTGGGCTAGAACTAAGTCTTGAAATAGGGCGTACCCGTGTCCAACAGTGAAGATACTAATTAATAATAAAAATAAGGAAAGTGTAATTTTACGCATTGGCTCTCCTCCTTTCTATGTAGAAGGATAGAGATCAATGCCTACAGCAAGTGTGATTATTCTTTAACTTCTAGATCTTGGAATTGGCCGCGTCTGAATAGAATTGCGATGACTGCATAAGTGGCAATATCAACCCAGGTTTCTTCAATAGACTCATTAGCTGGGTCCTCACCCTGTTTAATCAATAAATTCTTCAATCTCTCAGCTTTCTCCATGATGCGCATGGAGATACCAAGCTCTTCAATCGAAAGGATGTTTCCTTTTCCATAGTCTTTATGTTTCTTGAGAAACATCTCTAAAACTTCATCATTAACTTGGGCAAATGCCTGGTCTAAGGTTTGGGGATCGTTTTTAGCCGACATAAAAACTTTCTGTTTTTATTTTTTATGCATTAACCATGCTATCACATTTTGTTAGACTGGCTCCATGCTATATCAAATCTTATTGTTAATAATAATTATTATTGCCGGGATATTTTTATTGTTTGAGGTTAAGAGGCTAATCGTTAGGCTCTATATCACTCTCCAGGGTCCTTTCTTTGCTCCAACTAGTCATGAGAGGGTTGAGCAAGTTATCAAGCTTGCCAAGCTAAAGAAAGGGATGAAAATTGCTGATCTGGGGTCTGGGGATGGAAGGATTCTAATTGGCTTAGTTAAGAATCATCCTGATGTAACGGCGACTGGAATAGAGCTTGATCCTAAGTATGTTAAGTTGGCAACTAAAAATGTGGAGAAGGCTGGCTTATCAGATAGGATAAAGATTAGACATGCTAGTTTCTGGGAGGTAAATCTCTCTGAGTTTGATGTCATCACTATGTACTGTGTCCAAAGGTTTATGGGCAAACTTGAGAAGAAGCTTAAAAAAGAGATCAAGAAATCATGTAGAGTAATCTCTGTTTTCTTCCAGTTCCCTACCTGGTCTCCAACTGAAAAATTAGGGGATATCAGATTATATAGAAAATAATTGATTTAGTTTGTATAATTAGCTAGCTTTCCTAGGCCCCATCGTCTATCGGCTAGGACACTAGGTTCTCATCCTAGAAAGCGGGGTTCGATTCCCCGTGGGGTCACATTTGTGTTATTTGATTTACTTAATTCTTTAATTAGGCTGATTAATAGCTATAAATCAAGAATTTTGGCATTAATCTCATTATCAGTAAGTGATAATACCCTACCATCCTCATAATCTTCTAAATTGTTAAAAATTATTTTTGACATTTTTTTTATAAATTCATCTTTTTCATGGTAGGGTGTTAGAACTGCTTCTCTAGTTAATGAAAGAAGAAGATCTAAATTAATAGATGCCCATTTATCATTCTGCTTTAAATAACCAAGAAGAGCCGCAAGACTAGATCTTTTATTTCCATTTGAATTGAAATGACTTTTAGAAATAAAGAATAGATATGCGGCAGCCCGAATGGGGCCTTCCTCATAAGCAATGCTGCCACTGGAATCACAAAAATTAACTGAGCAAATTGCGGACTCAATTTTTTCTAGTGATTCATTATCTAAGCTACTGTAAGGAGGAAAAGTTTGGTCATAATTAAAAACATCCCTAAACTCTTCATAAATTATTTTGAAAGATTCAAAACTTAAAGAGTTAGGAAACTGAGAGCTTATTGAATACTTCTCCATACTCTATCTTTGCTCTTTCCATAGCTTTCCTGATTTCTCTTCTCTCATGTGTCATATCTAAACTAATAAATTTAATCTCATTTTGAAGTCTAGTAGCTCCTTCAGCTTCATGCTTTCCACTATAAGGAACAACCGAACTGCTAGTTTGGTTGACTGATTGACTTGCTAGAACAAAAGTTTGATTTGTTGTCATTATATCTATTTGAGAGATACTGAAAATTTTGTTTCTGAAACAACCGATTCGTTAATCTTCACAAGAATTTTGTGATTTCCAATCTTTTCATATAAGCTATTAGCTATTTCTAAAACCATTATTGCCTCTTTTTTATCTGGATTCAGCTTCAAGTTTAGAGAAGGAATGTTAATAGAGACATGATCTCCATCTGGATCAAGTATCTCCACTTCTACAGATACATTTTCCTCCACGAGAACCTCATATTCTAGAAAAGTGACAATAACTGCTTTTAAATGTTTTCCAGGAATTGACTTCAAATTTATATCTTGAAAAATCCCTATAAGACTAGGCTTCTTGTTTTCATCAAACAAAAAACTATCACAAATAAAAGTTTTGGCTAATTTTATTTCCTTCATACGTCCAATTATATGACATTTTAACAAAAACCCAAAACCCCACTTACCTATAGGAATATTTTAACCCCAAGTTCTCTCATATCTGGAAAAAATACTAACTACCAGCTTCCTGCTGTTTTCTTCTAAGCTTCTCAAGGAAGTACATATATTCATCATTAGAGATTTCTATTATTCCCTCATCAGCCATTCTTAGATAAGTAACTATACAGACCGGCTCTATAGGATATAGAGCTTTTCCAGACTTGTCTAATTTAAACCCACCAGTATCCTTTTCTGCCATAAAACACGGGTATTGTATCAATATTGTTTAAAAAATGAACTTATTACCTATTTTGATATAATTGTGCCCATGTTGGAAAAGAAGAAGAGACAGCTACTTATCCCCGTCCCCAAGGTTGGACAAGGCCATCAGTTTGCAGGCCTAGGACTCAGAGATTCATTGGCTGATACTCACGCTCCAGAGTTAGTAGTTATCGGTAATGGAGCTAACCACATAGCTCAACTTAAACATAATAAGATAACTCAAAGTGCTGAAGCTGCTGCTAAATACATATCAACAGCAGATAAAGAAAGAAGCGGACTACTCGGCTATGCATTCATTGGAGATGCAGGGATAGTGCTTTTAGAACACCTGAGGAAGTTAGCATCAAAACCAACCATACTTACTTCACAAGACCACATTGCCCAAGCAGCAATCAAACTGAAATGTGAAACCTTCTTATACATTGTTGATACCCATAGTAAGACTGGCATCTCAACCGTTCCTCTCCTAAAATTTCTAGTTTGGAACCTAAGCGCACTTGAGCGAATTCAACAAGAAAACCCCCAGGCAGACGTAACTTTAGTCAATCCAGTTAGCCTGACTGCACCCCACCAAGAAACCACACCCTTAGAACACAAACAAGTCATCATCGCCTTATCTGGTAGCGGAGCAGATCCTAAAGTAGTACAACCATTAATCCAGAAACTCGCAGAGAGCCAAGACCAGATTAGTGTTGCTACCGACAGTTCATCTCATGCCACTGCAACTATCACAAAGCCAGCAAAAAGAATATCTAAATCACAGTATCTTTCCTCTCTGAGATCAAAAGATATCCTACATACTGTCATCTGTTTTCCATCAGAGAATGTTCACATCCTAGCTAATGAGCAACCCCGAAAAATTGCTTTTCTTTACCCCAGAGGCTCTCATGAAGTTGATAATTTGATTTGGGCAATTAAGCATGGATTATCAAAAACAGTTATTGTCCCTACAGAACTGCATAGCCAGGTTTCAGCCAAACTTCTAGATAGAGGGCTTTCTGAAGACGATTTCAACCTTGTTGATGCAACTGACTTTGATCTCTCAAAACTAACAATCAGTCAAAAATGGACCCCAGATAACACAGCCGTAGATATTACTGAAGTGCTTTAGGTTATAACATTAAGTGGAAGAGATAGTTTCTTCTTCTGACAACTCAGGAAAGTGGATTTTTCTTAGACTTTTATCACTGATAATACAGCCTGTACATAAATTCCTGTTTCTTTGACAATTTTTACACATTTCTTCTTCAGGATCAGAGTCTTTAGTAACCACAACTGGCTTAACACATCTTTCAGATCTAGATATACATGACATTTCACTTAAACTAGGCAGAATCGAAGTTGGATTTACTGCTACGTTTTTAGCTCCAAATTCAGTAGTTCCATTAAGCATTTCTTTAATTCTTTTCAAAGTAAGCCCTTGTCTCTTTTCCATAGAAATGACAAGCAGTTGAACAATAGCAGAGACAGGAACATCTGGCTTTTGATTAAATTCTTTTGCTCTTATTCGATACCTAGAAATTAGTTTTAATGCTGACTCTTTCATAAAAAACTCCTAAAAAACCAAATATCTAATCAACAAAATCACCCCAATAATAATTAGGGGTAAAAATGGATTTGGTTGAACGTACTCTGCTTTTTGTTTATTCATCTTACTCCTAGAACATCCCCCCACCGCTACTAGAACCATTGCCACCTATTTTTTTATGACAAGAAATACAGTAATAAACTTGATCCCTTTCCATGGAATCAGCAGTTAACAGCTTATTATGTTCAACTTCATTATCTTTGCCCTTGTTTTCCCCACAAATAGAACAGTAGAAATCGTTATCTGCCTCATAACCTAAAATGTCTTTTTTATCTATCTTTGGCATACATTTCCCTATCTTATTTATCCTTAGACTCAGACCCTGATAAAAGCAGATCAGTGAAGTCTTTTGCTAACTCTTTTTGATCCCTATCACCGTGATGAAGAGGTAATAAGACAAATCCTAGAATAGTAGTAGTTAAAGAAAAAACAGTCTTAAAGGTTGACTTTCTTACCTGATCTACCCCACCAATCAAATCCCTAATAAACTTAGTTATATCTAAGCGTAAATCCTCTATTAGCTCCAAAACTGGAACTGAGTCATCAGTCGAGATCCCCATCGAAGCTAACAAAGATATCTCAGGGTGAGAGATCTTAAAATCTAGCAGCGTCTGAACCACATTGAAAATTACATCAAAAGGCATCTTGCTCTCTTTAACAGCTGCACTTAGTTCCATTTTTAGTTCAGCAACAGACTCTCTCATTAGCTCTTCTACTAGCTTGTCCTTACTCTCAAAATGATAATAAAGAGAGGACTTAGTAAAGTTCATCTCTCTAGCAATATCTCTCATTGAAACCCCATAGTATCCTCGCTGAGCAAAAAGCTTGCCAGCTACCTGGAGTATTTTTTGTTTGGTTTTAGTAGGATCTTTTTTATTCATAATTTTTATTTAACGAACGATCGGTAAGTATTGTAACAAAAAACTAAATAACGTCAATAGATTAGCTAAAAACTAACTGGAAACTAGTAATCCCAACCTTCAAATTTAGTATCTTTATATTTAATCGACACCAAGACACCCACCTGCACCATCACGGCGATGATTATCAACAAAGCATAAAAAGAAAGCTGACTCAGACTTAGCTCTGTGGAGAACAAGAGTAATAAATAGCTAGTGAACATTCCAACTCCAACACTAAAAAACTCTCTAGTAACAATATATCCTAGCCGATGTTCCCGATAATTCTTTACATGATGCATCAAATTATCACTATAAACTCGCCGAGGAATATTGATCATATTAGAAGCAATTTCTTGCACCGCCCCAAAAAGAATAAAGACTGATAAAACTGGGTGGAAAAACAAGAGACTAAAAAGTAGTATAAAAGCGGCTCCCCCCACAATTATTAATTTGTCATACTTTTTATAATTAATCTTCCTCCCCACAAAGACTGAGAACATCACTGAGAGCAAAGCAAAGAAAGATAGCCATCCTCCTAGCTCAAATTCAGTACCGGTTTTTTGCAAGATCAATAAAGGTAGAATCATTTTAATTAATGATCCATTGAGACTAAATCCGTTGAGCATACTAGCTATGAATATTTTAAGAACCTTGCGATGAGATAGGATGTGTTTTACAGATTTATGCCACTTTACCTTGGGTAAGTGTCTTTGATCAACCTTAATATTCCCCACAAAAAATGAGGTTATAAAAAAGGCTGTACCCAATAAAAACAAAGTAGGATATCCACTAAAGAAATGAGTTGAAGAGATAACATAGCCTCCCAAAGCAGGTGTTATCAATGAAACAAACGTCTTCAAAGATCTTTCATAGCCAGTATATTTTCCTCTAATCTTAATGTGAGTTAGATCAAACCTATTAAAATGATATGTCAGCCAGTACATCCCATTAGAAACTCCAATAAAAAACCCATACCAAAGCAGATAGTCTTTTACTTGATTATTGAAAATAAATAAACTTAAAAAAACCAAGCTAAAACTAATCAAGCCTAGCTTTCTTATCAAATGAAGCTTGCCTTTCCTCAAAGCTTCAGCGCAAAAAGGAAACATTACTGTATGGGTTAGAACATAAACAATGTTGAACATTGCCACTATTTTAAGATCATTACTTAATCTCCAAATAAAGACATTCATGAAAATATCAAAAGCAGAACGACCCACCAAAAATAAGGAATGAGACAACAACAACCTCTTTATCTTATGTTGATAAAAACTACTCAAAGCCAGCATGATATTAAGCCTGGCTACTCACTAAATCCCTTTAAACACTCTTCTTTATCTTCTCCAGATAAGAAGTCACACACCTTTTTCATTTCATCTACGTTTTGTTCCATCTGCTCTACCATGGCATTCATATCAGTAAAGTTAACATCAGTTGGGATCTCAAACATCGACTTATCAGCTTTCCAAGATTCACACTTAAATTCAAAATTTTCATTTACCGTTACCTCATAATCAGCTGCTTCCTCATCAGACTCATCTTCCATTTCCTCTACTTCTGTATCTTCGACATTCATCTTCATTCCCTGTTTAGTAACTGGATTCCAAGTATGAGCCAATTTTTGATCAGAGATAGTTATCATCTGTTGTACAGCTTGATCATTCATACCCATCACACTACTCTCAATACGAGTATTATCACCATCTACATAAACCACACTACTGCCTTGATCTTCAACTATCCAAGTACACTTCTGTGCTTTCTTCATCCCCATCAAGTCTCTGATAGTACCACTGAAACCAGCAGCTTTCTCTTCAACTTTAACAGTCGGTGACTCTTGTTGTGGTTGCTTCTTACAAGCAGAAAAAACAACAGCACTTAAAATTATAATAAGAGAGGGGAGAATAATTCTTTTCATGTGGTTATTATACATAATAGAAGATCAAAAAGTGATATAGTAGGTAAAGTATCTTAATTTTTTCAAAGGAGTCTGATATGTGGGAGAAATTGACTGATAAAAAAGCCAGAAATTTTATTAGCAAAGTAGAAAAATCATTTAAAGACCTACCACACCTACCTCAAGGATTGGTTGAGTTTTTTGTGAAAATAGCACCCTGGGGAGTTGGTTTAGGAGCATTTTTTAGCCTAACTGGAGCTATTACTAATTTTAGGTTTGGTCTGGGAATGAGCCCTATGGGAAGAGTAATGCGTTATTATGCAGGTGGAATCAGCCCAATTTATTTCATCCTCAACGGCCTCCTCCAGCTAGCACTAGCAATCATTGCCTTTAAAGCTTTTGGGCTACTCAAAGACAGAAAAATTGAAGGCTGGATCTATATCTTCTGGTCAAACGCAATTGCTGTGCTTGAATCTATTCTCGGATTCTTATTTTTAGGAGGTTCAGGAATGAGCTTATTAGTTGGAGCTCTAATTGGCTATTATCTATTATTTGAGATGAAACCAGCCTACGAACCTAAAAAGAAAACCAAAAAAGATAGCAAACCTAAGAAGAAGTAGTTATTTATTGGGACGAGCTAAGACCAAGACCGCAGTTTTTTGCCAGGGGTTGACTGTGTAGAGAATGACTGTCTCTCTAAATTGAAGAAGACTCCCATTGAGTTGATCTAAGTTAATTTCTTTGGTTTCTACCACAGTGTAGCGATACCAACCGTTATTTGTTCCCACCACAAAAATCTCATCACCCAACTGGGCTTGTTGTAAGTTCTGTAAACTGTAATCCTTATTAATCCCCTGGATAGCAATTGTATTGCCACTCCCAATTCCTGCAGAAGACTCTAAGTGAACTGCTGGAGCATCGAGGGTAAAGATTGGTAGAACATTAGATCTTCCAGGTTTTACAAGAGTATCTATCCCTAGATCTGGACTTTTAACTCTAACAACTCCCATTCCCTTGACTGAGCTATCAAGAGGTAGATCAGCTTGAATTTGAGTTGGAAAAAACGCCATTACTAAACCTAACCCCAGCCCCAGTCCCAAACCAGAACTTAAAATCAAATATCCCTTTTTTCCAGTCACTTTACTTAGACTAAAAGAAATGCTCTTAAAGAATGAGTACAGAGGTT
>CAZHLX010000020.1:0-14559 GCA_964533345.1 uncultured Pseudomonadales bacterium | reverse complement strand
ATCTTCAATAAAAATAATTGAGTATGCAGTTAAGAATCCTCCTGTTGGACGTAGTTCATTATCATTTTGGAAAAGAATTAAGTACTTTTTTCTATTTTCTTTGGCTCCCATTATGTCTGGTAATCTCTCAATAATGGGTCGATATTGGGTAAGTGAGTCAATTGCGGTTTGAGTTGAATCTTGGGCAGTGACAATATAGGACCTAATATCTTGACCTCTAAAATTTTGGGGGTATCTATTTGTATCTATGGCTGAGATTTCTGTTTGTGCTGTCTCTAGCTCTGAAGAGATGTCATCTAAAATCGGGGAAATCTTATCAATAGTTTGTAAAACAAGTTTCAACCTGTCTTCGGCTGTGCCACCAGTGAATGTTCCTTCACCTGAAAAACCTAGAACGTCAGCATAAGGAGTAATAGCTTCTAAAGACTTAGAACCAGCTCTAAGACCGGCCTCAGCCGCATTGAAAGCATGCTCTCCATCTAGGAAATATCCTCTAGCTAGAGGGATGTATCTATAGATACTTAGTTTTTGATATGTTTGACGAAGATTTTTTTCTTGTTCTGTTAATTTCTTTAATTCTGCTTCAGTAGCAGGTAAATTTTGATTTTTGAAATTAGTATAAGCTGCTTGAGCAGTGGTTTTTGCCTCATCAGCTTGTGTTTTGAAAGTTGTTAATACCTGAAAGGTATAGAAACCAAGAGCTCCAAAAACAACCAAAATAACCACCCCAATTATTCCAAGTATCTTTAAAACTTTTCTTCTTTTTGGAGTGAGTTTTTCACTTTGCATAGATAATTCTTCAAGAGAGATTTTATTTAGAATTAATTCCTCATTTGTCGAGAGTTCTTCTTGGGCAGCCGTTATATTTTCAGACATAGAAAAAGTATAGCAGCTACCATTTAGAAATCATAGCTTGAGGGGTTTTGAAAAGAATCTTAATATCTCCCCAAACTGATTTTTTATCAGCATAATCAGCATCCATTTTGGCTCTGACTTTAAAAGATATCTCATTTCTGCCGCTTGTTTGCCATGGACCAGTTATCCCAGGTTTAACTGAGAGGATTTTCTTAACATATTTTTTAGTTGTAGGGTATTTTTTAGTTTGTTCATTGAGTTCTTTTTTTACATAGGCTCTTGGGCCAACCATACTCATCTCCCCCTTTAATACATTGATTAGTTGAGGAAACTCGTCAATGGTGAGAGATCTAACAACTTTACCCAATGGGGTAATCCGAGGATCATTCTCTAGTTTCCAGTCATTATCTTTAAATTTTTTAAGTAACTTTTTATCCTGCTTATGTAATAAGTCATCAGCCCCCTTGATCATGGAGCGAAACTTAAGCAAGTTGAATTCCTGTCCTTTTTTTCCAACACGACGATGGGTGAAAAATATTGGTAAGCCAGATTCAATGAAAATTAAAACAGGGATAATTATCCAAATCGGCAAGAAAACTACCATCAAGCAGAGAGCAGTTACAATATCAAGGATTCTTTTTTGAGATTCGAAAGTTGTCATAGGCAGATTATAGGTACTCTTCTTTACCTTCTTCTTTGAGACGATTAACTAACTCTTTGACTTCTTGAACCTTTTCTTTAGGGGCAATCATCAGGATTTCATCAGTGTCAACGATCACTAAGTCATCAATGCCCATAACAGCGATTAAACGATTATTGGTATGAAGGAGGTTATTATGAGCTTGAATTGAAAGAGAATGAGCTTTATTGTCTTCGCTCATGACTACATTACCAGCAAGATCTTTTGTTCCCAAGTCGTAGACAACTCTCCAATTACCAACATCATTCCAACCAAAATCTCCCGGTATTAGAACTAAATTTTCAGCTTTTTCTGAAATTGCATAGTCGATGGAGATGCTTTCAGCTTCTTTATAAACTCTGGGTAAAGATTTATGAAATTCCTTAGCTGTTTTTTCTGCTAATTCTTTGGTCAATTGGTACATCTTTGGCATATGTTGATCAAAGGCTGCGGTGATAGCTTTTGCTGACCAAACATACATGTTGGCATTCCAGAAATACTTTCCAGTAGAGATAAAGGCTCGAGCAGTAGCTTTTTTGGGTTTCTCTGTAAAGCTATCAACTTTAAAAAGAGATAAACCACCACTGAGTTTTTTAAGATCATCACCTATTTTAATGTAACCAAATCCAGTTGATGGGAAAGTGGGAGTAATTCCTACTGTCACTAAGTGTTCATGCTTGGCTGCAGTATTGATGGCAGCTTTCATGACATGGATGTATTCTTTTTCATTAGTCAAAGTGTGATCTGAAGCAGCATTAACAATGATTGCCTCTGGATCTTTACTCTTAGCATAGAGACTTCCAACAAGCATTGCTAAAGCAGTATCTCTTTTTTCTGGTTCAGCAATAATATTATCGACTGGAACCTCAGGAAGCTGAGCTTTAACTTCTTCTTCATAGAGCTTATTGGTGACAACAATGAATCTATCCCAGGGTACAAACTTGGCAATACGATTGGCTGCCACTTGCATCATGGTTTGTTTGCCAACTAGTTTTAAGAATTGTTTGGGATTTTTTTTGCGAGACTTTGGCCAAAGTCTGGTCCCACCGCCCCCGGCTAAGATAACTGCATAAGTGTGATCAAGAGCGCTCATGAGCGTCCTTTCTTAGGTTTTTGATTATAAAACTCAACGGCTGTGTGTTTAAACAAAGCCGCAAAGTCGTTTATAGCATATTTTGACAATTTTTTCTTGAGAGAGGTATTGTCTAACTTGATCTGAGGGGTTTTTTTAAGAGCGAGAACTAATTCTTTAATTGAAAGTTTTTTAATTAAAATAACTCCAGGTTGGTTCTTTATTAACTCACTTGCTCCGGATTTATTATGAAGAATGATTGGTTTCTGGGAGAGAATGGTCTCAATAGCAACGATTCCAAAATCTTCAATTCCTGGCATGAGAACGGCTTGAGACTTATCAACAATAGCTTGGCGTTGAGTGTGCGTCACATTACCCAAAAAGTGAATTTTATCTCCAGATATTTTCTTGAGTTGGTTGAGAGCAGGCCCTTCTCCAATAATTACTAGATCTTTATCTAGTTCTTGGCAGGCTTTGATAGCTAAATCAATTCTTTTGTATGGAACTAATCTTGAGATGACCAAAAAATATTCTTTGGGTAAGTAATATGGAGCAAAGCTATTAGCATTTTCTAATGGAGTTAATTCTTGAGGATCGAATGGTGGGTAGATTGTTTTATTGATTTCTCGTTGGTAATACTCCTCTGCCCTCTCTTTAACAATATTTGAGATAGGAATAATTATATCTGGCCTATGAGCGGAAATTTTATCCCACCAAGATAAGTAATCAAACATTTTTTTGCTAAAGAATTTTATTATTGGAATCTTAAAAGGCCAATGAGTTTGTTCATAGTGAGTTCTATGGCTATATAAATATCTGGTGGGAGTTAGTAAGTAACAGAGATGAAGTTGCTCTGGTAGGCTTAATATCCCTTTGGCCTCAGCACTAGTGACGGAGATAATAATGTCGTACTCACTAAGATCTAGAGACTCAAAGGCCAATGGCATTAAAGGAACTAAATAGCGATGTAGACGATTGGCAAAAGGAATTTTTTGTAGCCAACTGGTTCTAACCTCAAAGACATCAGCCCATCTGGCACGTCTATGATAGACAGAAGTATATAGAGGAGCTTGAGGAAAAGCTTTATTAAGAGCTAGTAGTACTTTCTCTGCTCCGCCATAAGCTGTGTTAACTCGATCATAAACTAAAGCAACTTTTAGAGGCATATGGACTTTTATTATACAAACTCTACTTAAGAACTTGTTGGTAAGCTTTCAAGGTTTCTCTAGTCATCTCATCCCAGCAGTACTTATCAGTAATTTTTTTCATTTTATCTTTAACGGGTTTTAGTTTTGAGATCTGCTTAATTTGTTTAACTAGCTCATCACTGGATTTTGGATTGAAGTAAATTGCTGCATCTTGATAAATTTCTTTGAAAACAGGGATTTTAGAGGCTATTAAAGGAGTATTAAGTGATAATGCCTCAATTCCAGTTAGGCCAAACCCCTCAGATAGAGAAGGCTGAATTAAAGCTGTTGAAGTTATAATCTCTCTTGCTAGATCTTTATCCGTTAGATAACCTGCAAATTTTATTTGAGAAGATACTTCAAGCTCCTCAGCTTTCTTGGAGAGCTTTTGTTGAAAAACATCTCTAGATCCAACTACAGTCAACTTCCATTGCGGTAATTCCTGAAGTGCTTTAAGGATAATCTCTACATTTTTATGTGGATACAGTGATCCTACATAAATTAATGAATTGGGTTTCTTTTTTACTTTAATATTTTTATATTTAAGTAGACGCTGATCAACCCCTTCATGAGTGACAGTAATTTTTGATTTAGTACCAGGGTAATACTGTTGGAGAGTTTTTTTGATGGTGTTTGTGGGAACTAAAATCTTATCAGCTTTATTAATTGCCTGAGATGCAACCATTTTATAGCCAGCATACTTACCCCAGTACTGCCAGGGTTTAAGAGTTGTTACTTGAGTTCCTTTTTGTTGGTGCCAAAGAAGGTCATGGATAGTAACAACCAGTTTTCCTGGATACATAATTGGGATATTGAAATGAGGTACATGTAGTAAATCTAGTTTTTCCTGATTAAAAATTGAAAGTAATTGAAGTTGCTCCTGAAAGGTGTAGTGTCTAATTGGAGCTGCTACATATTTGACATTTTTCCACTTTTTTAGGATTTGATCTTGAGATCTATAAAAATAGACCCACTCAATGTCTGGGTTTTCATCTGGTAGACGAGAGATTAGGTTTTCGATATAACGACCGATGCCGGCATGAGATATTCCACTCAGCCGGCAATCAATTCCAATTTTCATGAGATATTATTTTTTAGCTTTTTTAGTAGTTTTCTTCTTTTTAGTAGGAGCTTTTTTCTTGGTAGCCTTTTCTTCTTTTACTAAGGCTTCAGCCAAAGTTTCTAGTTCAGCCAAAACTTCCTCATCTTCATTACAGTAACAGCAGCCTTCAACTTCAATTTGTTTTTCTAAAAATTTAATTCTCTTAGCCCTAAATATGTTTCCAACTACAGCTACTAAAAAGGTAGTAACTCCCACACCAAAACTAACTACAGGAATATACTCTAGAAGCATAGGTTGGGTAAAAAGTTGTTGCCCAGCATATACATACTGAACCAATAAACTTGGTAAAATAGCGGTTACAAATAGAGCAGCTACCATTGTAGTTACAGCAGTAAGCATTGCATTTTGGTTCTTAGCCCTGAGTTGAGTGACTTTAAAAGATAAATCAGTGTACATGTTAGAAACCTCCCTTTTTAATTGTTATGAAATATCTGATAAGAGTGCGAACAAATTTTGGATATTTGTCCACATGATGTTTATCATAGTACTGAAGCATCGTATCATAAAAATAGCGATTCGTGGTTTTAGCAATTTGCTTAGATGAGCTTTTAATTCCAGATTTATACTTATGATGAATAATTTTAACTTCAGGATGATAGATAACTTGGAACCCATGCTCTCTGACTCGTCTGCACCAGTCCAGATCCTCAGCGTACATAAAGAATCTTTCATCTAAATATCCAATTTCATCCATAATCTCTTTTCTAATCAAGAAGGTAGCTCCACTACAGGCATCGATGATATGGTGACTATCTAGATCTTTATAATACTGATGATATTGTCCAAAGAGTTTTGATTTAGGGAATAATTTTTCTAGCTTTGCAAAATAAGTCAAAGAAGCCCAGAGTGTTGGTTCTCCACGATGACAAGCAGGATCGATTGCTCCATTAATAAACTCAATCTTAGGAGTGATTACCCCAGCTTCTGGATGTTTATCCATGTATTCAATTAGAGTATCTAGATTGGAGTCTGCTTTAAACTCGAGATCTGAGTTAAGTAACATTGCATATCTACTCTCTACTTTCTTAAGAGCAACATTGTTTCCGCCAGCAAAGCCGAGATTTTCACCTGTTTCAATAAGTTTTGCCCACTTCATGCTTTTCTTCACTAATTCTATACTGCCATCAGTGCTGCCATTATCAACTACAATAGTTTTAATACTATATTTAGTTTTATCTAGATAAAACTCTTTTAAAGTTTCTAAAGTCTTCTTTAGCCAAAATTGAGTGTTGTAACTTAAAATAATGAGAGTTAAATCATACTTTTTCTTGCGTGTTTTTTTCATGAAAACTCCTGATAAACTTGGTCTAACTTAGTACTAATATACTTCCAATCATACTGATCTGTCACAAATAACTTTGCTCTTTTAGAGAGTTGATCTCTTTGTTTGGGATTATTCAGAAGTTTGGTGATCTTGTCTGTCATCTGAGCAGCGGAGTCGGCTAAAAGGACATGTTTACCATCTTCTACACCCAAACCTTCAACTGCAATGCTGGTGGCCACTACTGGAGTTCCCGCAGCCATTGCCTCTAATATTTTATAACGAGTACCCTTGCCACTAAAAACAGGAGCTGCTACTACATGAGCACCTTTGAAAGCATCTCTAATATCAGGGATATTACCTGTGACAGTGATACTAGAATCTTGTTTTTGGAAGTTAAGTACTTCCTCAGTAGGGGCATTACCCACAATCCAGAGATGTGCTTCTTTAATTTGTTTTTTGAGTAATGGCCAGACTTTATTTACTAAAAATTGGACTGCTTCTACATTTGGCAACCAGTTGAAGGTACCAACAGAGAGGACTGTTGGATCTTTTGGCAACTTCCTTCTTTTCTTATTAAACCAAGCTGAGTCTACGCCATTAGCTACAACTTCTATCTTGTCCTGTTTACCTACTTCTTGAGCAATGAATTTTTTGTCATCTTCACTCATCACGATTAATTTATTAGCAGATTTCCAGAAATGTCGTTCCCATCTTTTGATTTTATTGATATCAAGTTGTAAAAGAGGTTTTAAAAAGAAGGGTGCTTTCTGGGCATAGCTTTCATAACCAAGATATTCAATAGTTTGTTCTACTAAAATAACTGGAACTTTTGTTGCTGGAAGGTGAGGCATCATGTAGAAAGTTTCAGCATGGATAAGGTCATAATCATGATTAGCCAACTCTTTTTCAACAGCTCCTATTGTCTCAGGAACGTGATTCCTGATTACTAAGAAAGGATAGCTAGAGATAAGAGTTTTGAAGATGTTTTTTAGAGTGAATGGTTTTTGAGATCTTTTAAAGACTTTAACTTTTGCACAGTATTTTTCTAACTCTGGAATATGTTCTCTCTCAACTTCTTCTTTTATCAATGCAAACAAAGTAATCTCGTGTTTCTGAGCTAGTTTCTTAAGAAGGTTGTATGTTCTAATCTGACCACCACTTAATAAAGGATAGGGCAGATAAGGTGTTAACATTAATATTTTCATAGGTCAGAAAGTTTGATGATAACATAATCATGGTTTTGTTCGATTACTTGATATTTATCTATCAGTTGGTTGGTTTCATCATCATAGTTAACACTTATGTAATACTCTGCTCCTTTATTGATTTTGTCCTCTATCTCAAACCCAATTGGCCAGCCAGTCCGATTGGTTTGGAAGAGGAAGGCAGTATCGCCCATATAAGGAGCAATTACTTTGGCATTAGCTGGAAGAATCTCATCTGCTTTTTTACCGGCATTAACAATACTTGGATGTTGAATGTCGTAATATCCTCTTATCTCCCACCAAGAAAGGAAATAAGTTAATCCGATGATAGCTAGTAGAACTGGCCATAGAATTAGTTTTCTAGTAGAAAAAGATTCAGTTAACCAAACAATACCTCTAGCAACTAGAATCGAGATAATTGGAATCAAAGGAACTTGATAGTAATCGTGTTGAACATTACCAGTGGCAAAGATAACTAAATAGGCAAACATTGATCCTGCCCACGTAATAGTGGTCAGATCAAACAAAGATGGTTTTTTATAGTTAGTTCTAATCTTGCTAATTAGACCTGCAAAAAACAATGACACTCCCCAATAGCCCAACATTAGCTTAGAAATTCTTTCGGCAAAGAGCCATCTCCACCATGATGGTCGAAGACGAATACCATTTCCATTTAATAGCCAATCTGAGGCAGGAATTCCTTCAGGGAAATTTTTAATCCAGTCTCTCCACCACACTACTGGAGTCAGACCTATCAGAGCATAAGCAATCAACCATGGAGAAAAGAAAGCTCTTAACCCCAGATGTGAAACTGCTAAGACTATAAATACTGGCACGATGAAAATAGCTGTGGGTTTAATCAATAGACTGCTAGCAAAGAGAACTAAGCTTAAAGTATAGAAAAGATGACTCTTAGGTTTTTTCTTGTTTTGTTGTTGTAACCAAAGCATGAACAGCCACAAACTTGCCAGTTGTGTGCCCAGCATGGCTGGTTCGGGTAAGATTACTCTTGAATAGAAGACACTATATGGCAACGTTGCAAAAATGAGTCCTGATAAAAAAGATAAGGCTCTACGTCTAGTAAGTAAATAAATAAACCCATATAAGCTAACTAGTCCCAGGATAGAAAATCCTACTGAGAATAAGCGGGATGTAGTAACTAAATCTAGCTGAGGATGTATTTTTATAGTTTGTGCTATTAAGTAATTTACTAGAGGGAACTCTACCATTCGATAGCCTTCAGGATTATCAAGTCCACTAGCAATATTAGAGTGGTCTTGATAATGAGGTTCCCACACTGGGTAATTATGTTTAATAAACTCTCTAGTTACTGAAGCCGTATCTGCCTGTCTGAAACTATGCCAATCAGCAAGTGGATAATCAATTCTATAAACTCTAAGGTAAGTGGCTAGGATTATTAGAAAGGTGATTAGAAACCAGTGTTTTTTCATTTTTTGTTTATTTCATAATAGCCCAAAAACAGTCCAGTCACAGCCCAGAATATGAGTGCGACTTTAGATGCGGCAAAGACATCTATGTATAGAGCATTAAACAAAAGGCCTATTGATGCAGCTAGATAGCCAATACTGAGTGAGGATAGAAGCTTGTCTTTATGTTTGAGTCCTCTGATAGCAAAGAATGAGCCTGAGACAACTGCTCCATAAAAAGTAATAAATCCTAAAAATCCAGTCTCTCCAAGTGTTCTTAAGAAGTTGTTATCAGTACTATCAGCAATAGTGAAGTCGTTGATGCTAGTTTTATTTAGTGTGGCATAGCCACTGCCTACGAAAGGATTTCTCAAGAATCCCTGGATTGCTCTTGGCCAAAGAGTATCTAAGCGAATAGCCATTGATAAACCGTATTTAAGTGCATTATCTGACCAAACTCTAGGTTTTTCGACAATAATTGTCTCTGTGACTCCTGAAGCTGAAGTGGTTGCTACTTCAACTTTGTCAGGAATATCATGATAAACATCTTTTGGTTTTTCAGTTGATGGTCTTTGATCGGAAGCAACTAATATTTCAGCTTCTTCAGTAGAGATGGAGTTTGGTGGCGGGGCATCATTTTTGAAAATGCTTATTTTATTTAAGTTTAGAGTTGCAGAAATATTGTTGGCTAATTGGACACTACTGTCTTCAATTACTAAATACTGTTGATGTAGTTGAGGGTAAGATTCAACTACTTGAATAAAGCGCTCAAAAATATCACTTCCAAAACTAGCCATCATAATTAAGATCACAAACCAGAAGGAAATAAATCTAGAAAATAGCCAAGATATTCTGCTGATTATTTTTCCTTGTTTTAAACTAAAAATGAAAATCACCATTGAGATAGCTAAAGCATAGGCAACGAAAGAAGTCCTAGCAGCGCTCATTATTAGTAGCCAAGCACCAAAAAACTGCAAGATAAATAATGCTATCTTAAGGCTTCTTCTCTTAACTCCGTAAGCTATTGCTAAGATTATTGGAAGGATAATTACTAGATAAGCAGCGAGATCATAATGGCCAGCGAATGTGGATTGGACTCGGGCATGCTCTGTTAAATACAGTCTAATCCCCTTACTAAATTCTCTATTCATTGTTGAATAAACTGGCCAGTAAAAATATTTTTGACCTACCCCATAGATAGCAATTCCTAATAAAGTTGTGGCAATAGTGCTTAATAAAATTTTGACATCTTTGGGTTTACGGATAGCTGAAAAAACAATGAAGAATAGAGTGAAGTATTCTAAATAACGTAGATAGTGTAAGACAGTTTTTAAAATATGCTCACTTGCTAGAGGAACTGTTTTAACAATCCAAACTGATGATACAACTGATAATAATCCAGCTATTGCATAAGAAAAAATAATGATGGCTGTGAAAGATTTAAATCTAATCTTTTTTCTTACCAACTGAATTAGGTAAATGATAAATGCTAATAAAATTAATATGTCCTCTGCTCGAATTCTGACAATATATGTCTCAATCGGGCTAAAGAATGGGATTTTGGGGAAAAGAGGAATGAAAGCAAGTAAGAATCCTGAAAATAATAAAATTATATTTTCATCAATCCACTTTAAAACTTTTTTCACCAATGGATTTTGTTTTTTCATGTTTTTAGACCAAATTTTATAGCTCTGCAAGTAACTCTTGATAAATTTGACGTCTTTTTTTGATCTGGCTTAATGGTGTAATAGACAGCTACTCTTAAGATAATTCCCATCTTTAGAATCCCTTTAACCACTGGAATTTGCCAGAGAGGTTTGTGCTTTGACCAGTTATATAAGTATGATTTAAATTCACCTTTTATGGCATTGGCACTACTAGAGCTTGCTTGACCAAAATGGGTAATCTTAGCTTGGGGATCAATAGCAACATCCCAGTGATGATGAGCAGCGCGCATACAGTATTCTGTATCCTCTCCGTACATGAAAATTCCGTCATCAAGTGGTCCTATCTCAGCAATGACCTCTTTTCTAATCATCATGGCTGTGCCTCCCACCCAGCCTCGTTTAATCAACCTGGTGTCGTTAGTGTGATATCGAAGTTGCTCACTTTGACGAAAGCCCGTGTGTTGGGTTGAGGGTAAGAATTTACCAATAATCGGGAGGTCATCCAGAAAGCTCATATGATTGAAAAGAGAACTTATTCTAGGTAGATCCCCTCCTTGAGGTTGAAGAGTTCCATCAGGGTTCAAGAGAGTTGGGGCTAAGATACCAAGTCGATCAATCTTACCTCTTTCTGAGGCTAAATTGGCGGTGCTTTCATCAATGGGGTATCTCTCTATGGTCTCCACTAGAGTACTTAATCCACCTTTTTGGGTAATTGTGTCTGAGTTAAGTAAAATAATATATTTGCCTTTGGCAACCTTAATTCCCTGATTATTAGCAGAGGCAAACCCTTTATTATGTTTATTAGCTATAACTTTGATGTTTTTACTCTTAAAAGTTTCTCTAATAGCTTTAACTGTTCCGTCTTTTGAATCATTATCAACAATAATAATTTCTGTTTTTTTTGCTAATGAAGACGAAGACTGAGCTTCTTTCCAAGCTGTTTCGATTGTTTGGAGGGTCAAATCTTTAGTGTTGTATGAGACGACGATTATAGTAAGAGTCATTTAGTTGTTCCCTCTTAGATTCTAAATTTATTGATAGTTATTCTTATTTTACCAAGAAGTGAGTTTTTTTCATTAGTGACACTAATTAAGACTCCACTAATTGACAGTACCATACTCAGAAGTAAAAGAAATGAAATTTTTTCATGGTAAATAAAGATTCCAGTTAGAGCTGCAAATTCAGGTGAAAGGAGACTCCCCAATGAAGCAGTTGTAGCTGAAAGATGTTTGATCGCTAACTGACTCAGGATCATAAAGATGATAGCGCTAGCTGCAATTGTAAATATTACTCCTAGTGAGCTTAAGCTGAGCTGATCAAAACCTTGATTGATGGCTCCAAAGATAGCCATTGGGAAAAGTAGGATTGTAAGTGATAGGTTAGTCAGAATAACCATTTCAATTACAGAAAATTTTGCACTTAATTTTTTTGAAAATGTTAAGTAGAAAGAGTAGCCAAACATGCCAACAAAAACTAAAAGGTTTCCATAAAAAGTTCCTATAGAGTCTATCTCTTCAGGTGACTTTGAAAAAATTATTAGAGATAGTACTCCAGCCAAAGCAATTATCATCCCAGCTGTCTTCGTTGGAGAAATTTTTTCTTTAAGCATTAAAAAGGCAATAATTCCTGTGACGATAGGTGTAATTGTGTAAATTAACTGAGATGCAACTAAAGTGGTGTGCTGGATTCCAAAAGAAAACATTGTAATATTTAGACCCAAACCTAATCCTAATATCAGGCTCAGTAGCAGATATTTTTTTCTGAAAATCAGTTTAGATCGGTATTTATTTTTGAATATAACTAGAGTTAGAATCAATCCCAGAAAAATTCTCATCCAATTTAGTAAAAAAGGATGCATCAGGCTGGTGCCTAAACGAATCACAGAAGGCATAACTCCTCCACCAATAAAAGCGGCACCCACTAAGCCTGCTAACCCCAAAAGTTTGCTCTTGTTCATGATTATTGAAAAAGTCTAGCTCTGCCCAATTTATAGTCTAGTCGTTGTGTTTTTCGTTCTCCAATCTTTTTTGCTGGGATACCAGCTACGATAGCTCTGTCAGGGACATCTTTGGTTACTATAGCTCCTGCTCCAACTACGGCTCCTTCTCCTACGGTTACTCCTGGGAGAATAATTGCTCTAGGGCCTATGAAGACGTAATCCTTGATAATGACTTTTTCTTCAATCGCTTTCATGTCTGAGCTATGAATATCATGCTCACTGGTCCAGAGCATAACTTGTGAAGCAATATCAACATGATTTCCAATCTCTAACCCTCCTTTTGAGTTAGGGAGTTGCTTTCTTCCATCAAGAGTAGCTTGTTCACCAATAAGAGTGTCCTCACCAATCGTGATATGTCGAGGATCATAAATTCTGGCCATCATATGAATGGTTGATCCTTTACCAAATTTAATTCCAAAGAGCTTATAAAAGAAACGACGGATATGATGAGATGGGATATAACCAACCCCCCACCATAAAAAACCGGTTACGGCTTGAAGATAGAGTGCTACTAAACGGCGTTTAATTTTATCTAGAATCATAGTAGCAGTATATCAAAAAAAGGCTACTTTTCTTCAGGGTATTTCTCGCCTAAATGTTGATAGGCTGATTGAGTGACAACTCTGCCTTTAGGTGTCCTTTTTAGAAATCCAATTTGGAGAAGATAAGGCTCTATCACCTCTTCAATAGTTCCTGAGTCTTCATTGAGGCTGGCCGCAATAGTAGTTAAACCTACTGGTCCACCTTGGTGGTGTTTGATTAGTTTCTTTAAGAGGCGCCGATCAATTTGATCAAGTCCTTTTTTATCGATAGCAAACATTTCCAGAGATTGATGCACTTTTTCTTGGTTTATTTTATTGTCACCATTTACTTGGGCAAAATCACGAACTCTTTTTAAGAGTTTTAAAGCAATCCTTGGTGTACCTCTAGATCTTTGACCAATCTCTAAAGCAGAATCAGGATCGATTTTCACTTCTAGCTTTTGAGCTGCCTTGACTGCAATTTTAGCTAGTGATTGTGGTTGGTAATAAACCAGCCTATGTATCAGGCCAAAGCGATCTCTGAAAGGACCTGCTAGCAATCCAAATCTAGTAGTGGCCCCGACAATGGTAAACCTGGGTAAATCCAAACGGACTGTTCTTGCAGAAGGACCTTTCCCAATTACAATATCGAGAGCAAAATCTTCCATTGCGGGATAAAGAGTCTCTTCGACTACTTTAGGTAAGCGGTGAATTTCATCAATGAACAAAATATCACCATCTTTTAGGTTAGTAAGAATGGCTGCTAAATCCCCAGCTTTGCTTAAGGCAGTCCCTGAGGTGACTCTAATGTTAGCTTCCATGCCTTTAGCAATCAGATGAGCCAGGGTAGTTTTACCTAGTCCTGGTGGTCCAAAAAGAAGGATATGGTCTAAGGCTTCTTTACGTTGTTTAGCGGCCTTAATTGAAAGTTGAAGAGCTTTTTGGATACTATCTTGTCCAACAAACTCACTCCATTCTCCAGCTCGAAGTGATTGAAAAAGGACTTCTTCTTCAGTGGTGGGAGTAATAGGGTCTTTATTCATTAATTTAATCCATTTGTTGTAAAGCTTGTTTAATTGCTTCTTGTTCAGTCATGGTCTCAAGATCTAGTTTCTCTAATGAGAGTTGGATACTTTCCTCATCCCAACCAAGAGAGATTAAGGCATCAGCTACAGTTTGTTGTTTAGGCGTCATTGGTGCAAGATTAAGCTCTTTCAAGGCTCCTAGTTTGCCTCGCAGCTCAATAATTATCTTCTGGGCCATTTTTTTACCTACTCTAGGCACTGATTTAAAGAAAGATACATTTGCTTCTTGAACAGCTGTGACAAGTTGGTCAGGATCTTTATCTAAAATAGCCAAGGCAGTTGCAGGCCCTATCCCAGAGATACTAATGATTAGCTCAAAGAGTTGCTGTTCTTCTAGTTTCAAAAATCCATATAATTCTAGTCGATCTTCTTTAACATGAGTATAAATAAACAACTCTACCTCTTCTTTTTCTTGGCAAAACTGTAGGACTTTGTTGCTAGTAAGAACTCCATATCCAACCCCATTTACTTCCAT
>CAZHLX010000019.1:0-14676 GCA_964533345.1 uncultured Pseudomonadales bacterium | reverse complement strand
ATTCTCTTTTGCCCGTTCTCTAAACTTTTCTAAGGCATCTTTTATACCATATTTATATCTCTCAACATCCTGATAACTAATCAGAAATAAGGCTGCTCTACCTGCAGCAAAGATTCCTTCATCTTCAACTGCCATTGCAGTCATCTCAGGGATCACTAACTGTAGGATCTCATTCTCTTTTAAATTAAGTTTGGCAAAAACACTAGCTGCTAGATCTCTCAGATTTTCATCTTTATCTTTGACATAGGTTAAAAAAACAGTCGCCACAGAAGTAACATCAAGCTTTTGAAAAGAACTGGAATTTAAGACCCCATCAACTTTTTCCCATTCTTCCTTCTCTGCAGCATTCACTAGAGATAATAAATAATTTCTATCTAGAGAAGGTGTCGTTGTTGATTCTACTGGAATAGCCATGACAATATTATAAACCAAGTTAGAGATAAATCCTTATAACACCTGATATAATCCCTTTCTTACATGAAAGAAAGATCTCCCATTCAATTTGAGAAGATGTCTTTTTTTATCCTGACTATAGTAATTGCTAAGCTCCCGTTCTTCTCTTTTGATAAAAAATTAAGAAGACAGAGGATTGAAGAATTAAACTACACATGCCAACACTGTGGGAGAAGCTTTTCAGAAGATGAACTAACCCCCCATCATCTACTCCCTAAACAAATGGGTGGGAACAACACCCTAGACAACATGTATATTACCTGTCCAGATTGCCATAATCATGTAGATGATAAAGTGATTAGAAAAGGCAAACTCCCAAATGGAGTTAGAGTGGAAGAGATAGACTCAGATTATCCTGAGCTGATTGGAAATGAAGATAAATATGGAAAAGCTAAACGAAGATTTTCAAAAAAAAGACGCCGCAGGTGGTAAAAAACTCAATAAAAAAGCGAGGGCCTGCTACCCCCGCTTTTCTAAAATTCTTTTTTAAGCTCTATTCCTCTACAACTTCACCCTCTTCAGCTTTCCCCTTATCCTTATCATCCTTTTTCTTCTCTTCACCCTTTTCATCTTTAGCTTGAGATTGAGCAGCTTCTGCTTGAGCCTTCTGCATAGCCTCACCCATCTTCTGAGCGGAAGCAAAAGTTTCTTCAGTAGCTTTGTCTAACTCTTCTTTAGTGGCATCTTCTTTTTCAGCCATCTCTTTGAGCTTTTTGACATTCTCTTCAATCTCAGCCTTGAGCTTTTCATCGACCTTGTCACCATCTTCCTTGAGTTGTTTTTCAAGTTCAAAAGCAACCCCATTAGCTTTGTTGCGAGACTCGATAAGTTCCTTCTTCTCCTTGTCTGCCTCAGCATGTTTCTCTGCATCAGCCTTCATCTGCTCAACTTCTTCGTCAGAGAGATTGGTGCTGTTTTGGATGGTGATCTTCTGTTCTTTGCCAGTAGTTTTCTCCTTAGCAGAGACATTCAAGATACCATTGGAATCAATATCAAAAGTAACCTCAATCTGAGGAGTTCCACGCATAGCAGGTGGAATTCCATCAAGGATGAAACGGCCTAAAGATTTGTTATCCGCAGCCATCTCACGCTCACCTTGAAGAACATTGATCTCTACCTGAGTCTGGTTGTCAGCTGCGGTAGAAAAGATCTGAGATTTACTGGTGGGGATAGTAGTGTTGCGCTCAATAAGCGGAGTACGGACTCCACCCAGTGTTTCTAAACCAAGAGTCAGTGGTGTTACATCTAACAACACAACGTCTGAGACATCACCCCCAATCACTCCAGCTTGAATAGCTGCACCAATTGCCACTACCTCATCAGGGTTAACCCCTTTATGGGGCTCCTTGCCAAAGAACTTCTCAACCTCTGATTGAATCTTAGGCATTCTGGTCATACCACCGACTAAGATAACTTCATTAATATCTGAAGCCTTCATCTTGGCATCCTTAAGAGCCTTCTCAACCGGACCAAAAGATTTCTTTACCAACTCATCAGTTAACTCTTCTAACTTAGCTCTAGTAAGAGTCATAGTTAAATGAAGAGGTTGGCCAGCATCACCTTGTGTAATGAAAGGCTGATTTAACTCAGTTTTTTGTGAAGAAGAGAGCTCAATCTTAGCTTTCTCAGCTGCATCTTTAACTCGCTGCAAAGCTTGAGGATCTTGAGCTAAATCTTTACCAGACTCTTTCTTAAACTCACTTACAATCCAATCAATAATTTGGTTATCAAAGTCATCACCACCTAAGAAGGTGTCTCCATTAGTGGACTTAACTTCAAAAACCCCATCACCTATCTCAAGGATAGAGATATCAAATGTACCACCACCCAGGTCATAAACAGCGATAGTCTGACTGCCTTTTTTGTCCAAACCATAAGCTAAAGCAGCTGCAGTAGGCTCATTTACAATACGCTCAACATGAAGCCCAGCAATCTCTCCAGCTTGTTTGGTAGCTTGGCGTTGAGCATCATTAAAGTAAGCTGGCACTGTGATAACAGCACGCTCAACTTTACTTCCTAAATAACTCTCAGCATCAACCTTTGCTTTTTGAAGAACCTTAGCAGATACTTCTTGAGGAGTTAGAGTTTTACCATTTACCTTAATAGTCGCCATGCCATCTTTACCATCTCCTAATTCATAGGAAACGTGCTTAGTAGCATCTTGAACAGCCTTATCCTTGTACTTACGACCCATGAAGCGCTTAACTGAGTTGACAGTAGTCTTAGGATTTAAGACCATCTGACGTTTGGCAGGATCACCAACAACCACTTCCTCATCTTTAAAAGCCACAATTGAAGGGAAAGTATTTCCACCTTCTGCGGTAGGAATAATTTTAGGTGAACCACCCTCCATCACAGCGACTGCAGAGTTAGTAGTTCCGAGATCAATCCCGATAATTTTTCCAGTTTTGTCTGACATAATTTGTCCTTTCTTTCTAAACTTGTGTGTTATTTTTTTAATAAATACTTAATACTTTTTACTTAACAATTACTTTAGCGTGTTGAATTACCTGACCATTTAAACGATAGCCACGCTTGACTACCTTACTAACAGTCTGCCCCTCACCCTCTTTATCAACCACTTCCATAGTTTCAAGATCAAACTCTTTATCCTGAGGATAGATCTCTTCCAAACCTGCTTCCTCTAGAACCTGCCAAAAGTCACGAATTACCATGTTAAGACCTTGGTCATCAAGCTGCTCAGCAGCAAGACTCAAGTGCTCAAGAGGTGTAAGCATCGTCTCAATTAGACTTAAGTTAGCTAATTGAAGTGCTTTAATTCGCTCTTCTTGATTTCTTTTAACTAAGTTTTGATAGTCAGCCAAAGCTCTTTTCTCTCGTTCCAAAGCCAGTACCAGCTGTTCTTTTAACTCAGTGAGCTCATCTAGCTTCTTAGTTGGTTTTTGATCTTTTTTAGGCATAAATTATCCAATCGTTAGGTCTTCTATTAACCCTTTAAAATACTTCATCATCGGAATTACATAAGGATAATCAAAGCGAGATGAACCAATTACTCCCAACTTACAAGAGCGAGGCCCAGCATTGATCTTCATATAAATAGCCCCAATTGGCTCCAGATGACGATTTCCCAACTCAGAGCCAAAGGTAATCTGAATAGGATTTTCATTAGCACCAAAGTCAAAAATCTCATCAAGAATAGAGACTTCCTCAATCGCTTGGAGAACATGCCTCATCACATCGATATCGTAAAACTCAGGCATGCCTAATAAATTAGCAAAGCCAGAATGATAAAGTTTATGATCATCAGTGATAGCCACACTTAAAGCTCGAGATTTATCAGCCATTACTCTAGTAGTTTCATAAAGCAAATCACCCAAAACATCACGACTCTTCCAGATCTTTTCTTTAGCAGAAACCTCATCAGCTACTGAGAGTTCTTTCTCTTTCATTAGCTCATTAACATAAAGCTTCATGGCCTTGGAGGTAGGGATACGCCCAGCACTAACATGTGATTTTTGAAGATACTCCTGATCTTGGAGATAGACCATCTCATTGCGAATGGTAGCTGGAGAAACACCAATATTGAACTTTTTATCAATCGTGTCAGAACCAACTGGTTCTGCTGTCTCGATAAATTCCTCAATAATGGCCCTGAGGATTTGGACCTGACGTGCAGTTAAATCTATCATGTTAGCAATCATAATATATGACTGCTAAAATTGTCAAGCAACAAGTTAGACTGCTAATTTCACTCATGATTACCTGATGTGTTAGTATGAATATACTGACTGATAATGAGAGAAAAATCTTATAAAAATACTAAAAGAAAATATCTCCCTGGGGGGGTTGTCTTCGTCGTGATAAGACTGGCTGTTTTAATTGGAGTAAGCCAAATTGATCAAGTCCGTGAGTTCTTTTCACAAGCTAGTGGCTATCCCGCTGATCTAAGAGTCGATACTCAAGGAGTACTAGGACCGATGCCTCGTCCCTGGCGTTACTTGGCTCAAGGAGGTGAGGATCATGCTTGGAGAATTGGTGGGCTAATCCCTCAGGTAGCTTCATTAAATCCTGAATACATTCGCTTAGATCATATCTATGATTTCTATGATGTTGTCCAAGGATCACCAGGTAATATTACCTTTGATTTCTCTAAGTTTGACCCAGTTTTAAATGACATTCTGGCAACTGGGGCTAAGCCTTACATTGCTCTCTCATACATGCCTCCTGCTATTTCTTCTGGAGATATTACTGACCCGCCAGTAAACTGGTCTGACTGGCAGCTAACCATTCAAAAAACAATCGAACACGTAAGTGGAACGCGCGGTATTAGTGACGTGTACTATGAAGTTTGGAATGAACCAGATCTTTTTGGTGATTGGAAATACTATGGGGAGAGAAACTATCTCAATCTTTATACCTATGCTGTTTATGGGGCTAACAACGCTCGTGGAGTTCAACCTTATAAAATTGGCGGACCAGCAATCACTGCTCTATATAAGAATTGGTTTGATGCTCTAGCTAAACACGCTATTGATAATAACTTGAGATATGACTTCTTCTCTTGGCATCGTTATGACCATAATATTGAGCAGTATCAAAAAGATATGTCTGAAGTTAATTCTTGGATTCAAGAATATCCTCAACTGGAACCAACTCTAGAATTTCATATTACTGAGTGGGGCCATGATAGTGAAAACCATTCTGGGTATGACACCAACTACAGCGCTGCTCATCTTGCTGCAGGTGCAATTGAGATGATTCCCACCGTACAAAAAGCCTTTGTCTTTGAAATCCAAGATGGTAAGGATCCTAATGGTCAAGCTCTTTGGGGCAGGTGGGGCTTATTTGGTCATAATGACTTTGGGGCTAAACCTAAGCTCCGTTATCACGCCCTTAAGATGCTGGATCGAATTGCTGATCAACGCCTACAGATTACTGGTAAAGGTAGTTGGGTCAAAGCTTTAGCAGCTAAAAACGAAAATAACGAAACTGAAGTAGTAATCGCCAACTTTGATCCTCGAGGATCACATGCAGAAAACGTACCGCTTTATTTTGAGAATATCCAACCAGGAGATTATAAAGTTAGTATTGAGTATCTAGGAGGCAGGAGACAACAACAACGCATTGCTACAACAGCAGCTATTCTCAAATCTCAAGTGATGATGCCCGTAAATAGTGTCGCCTTTGTGAAACTAGTTAGAGCTGATCAATAAATTTCTGAATTCTTTGTTTAAACTTCTTATCAGTAAACTGTTGGGCATGTTTAAAGATTTTTTCACTATCAAATTTAGTCTGTTCAAATTTTCTAATTACAGAGATTAGGCCTTTGACTGTTAGCTCTTCAAAGAAAAGCCCTGTTTTCTTCGCCACCACTGTTTCTAGTGGCCCACCAGACTTGTGAGCAATGACTGGTACCCCATGATCCATCGCTTCTACTGGCACAATCCCAAAATATTCATCTGCTACTGGATAAATTAAGCCTTTAGCGCCAGCCAACAATACATGCAGCTCTTCATCCGTGACTCCACCTAAAAACTCCACATTATGAGCAGCTATTTCTTTGAGCTTAGGTAGCATCTTGCCACTTCCTGCTACTTTCAAGTTGACTCCTAATTGGTTAGCAGCTTGAACAGCTAGCTCTGGATGCTTAGAGAAAGATAGGCGACTAATATAGAGGTAATACTTAGTCGGATATTTTTTCTCTGCTAACTGCTGATACTTTTTTAGCTCAGCATTGGTAGGTACATTCACTGGCGGGTAGACAACAGTACTCTTACGACGATAGAACTTCTCAATCCGACGCTGAGTCTCTGCTGAGTTGGCAATAAAGTGGTCAACTTTTTGAGCATGCTTAAAATCAATCACCCGCATGTAATGATTAATAAGTGCTCCACCCAATCTAATTAAAGGGTTCTTCTTCCAGTCAGTCATAGTTGAGTATCCATACAAAGCTCTGGGTGGCGTGTGACAGTAACAAAGGTGTTTCCCATATGGGACTTGTACAGCTTTGGCCTCAAAAGCATTTGAAGAAGAAATCACCAAATCATACTCAGAAAGATCTAGCGACATAAAAGCCTTATCAACAAAAACCCTTAGAGGAGAAAATAACTTCTTAACCAAAGGAAGCTTGCTAAACCAAGTTTCCCTAATATCCCAATCAGCGAATCGTTGCCAATGCATTCCCATTGCTTTTTTATCTACAAATGAGACATAAACAAGAGCTTGAGGATATAACTCATGAAGTGACTCTAGAACTCGCTCTGCACCCCCGTATTCTCTGAGATAATCATGAACTAGAACTACCTTTTGTTTTGCCATAAGAGTTATTATAAATCCTAAAACAAACTATCCTGAATACTAGTTTCAAACTCATCATCAGGAAGCAAGTTAATTAATGAACGAAACTCTAAACTTTGTAATAAATTAACCGCTTCTGTCTTGTCATAGCCTGTCACCTGGCAAGAATCTAGATCTAGCTTGATTGGGGCTTCTCGATCGATAGTAGCAAGCTTCTGACTCAGAAAAGCATCATCTTTTCCTGAAGTAACCTTCTTTAGCAAAGCTCCTTTTAAGATCTCAGGATACTTCTCAGCCTCTTCAACTGCTTGATAGATACTCTCTAAAGTGCCAAATTTTTCTAGTAAAGAAACCGCACTCTTAGGACCAACTCCTTTTATTCCAGGAATATTATCTGAGCTATCACCCATCAGCGCTTTCATATCAATCACTTGATCAGGATAGACTCCTAATTTTTCAAAAACCTTTTCTCGATTATATTCATCAGCAGGATGTTTGCCTCGCGGAGGCAACCAAACATGGACTTTCTCATCTACCAACTGGAACATGTCCTGATCTCCAGTTACAATCACCGTTTTTTCTGGCGATTGTTGGCTTAGTGTACCTATTAAATCGTCAGCCTCATACCCTGCCACAGAGAACTGAGGAATATTAAGTGTTTCCACAATTTCTTTGGTCAAATCTATTTGTGGAATCATGTCATCAGGCATTTTTTCTCGATGAGCTTTGTAATCTTCAAACTCTTTATGCCTAAAAGTTGGCTCAGGGTGATCAAATACTACTGCCAAATGGGTTGGCTTCATATCACGAATAGCTGTCAGTAAAATCCGAGTAAAACCAAAAGCTGCATTAACCAACATCCCTTCAGGAGTAGTTAGAGTTGGGGGCAGAGCAAAATAAGCACGATAAATAATGGCATGAGCATCAACCAACATCAAGACATCATGATCATTATGAAAAAATGAACTCATAGAGGTAGTGTAGCACGAGGTTACTCAAGTTTAGAGATAGTGTTTGGAGAGTCTGTTGGTATCTCTTTAACTTGTTTATTTAGATTACCATTCTCTTTAACCACAAAATTAGTATGTTTCTTGAGAGTTTTAATATCTTTTTCGATTTCATCAATTCTCTTGAAGAGTTTCTTCCAATAATACTCTTCCTGACCACGATTCATAGAGGTATTAATAATGGCAATCAGCAAGCCAAACATTACCACTCCCACTACTTCTAGTGCTACTCCAATTACTCTTCCTGGACCTGTCACTGGAACAAAATCTCCATAACCAACTGCCGTGATAGTAGTTGCTGCCCACCATAGACCCTGATCGAGAGTTTTGATATTACCACGATCTTTTTCAACAGAGACAACTAACATTCCCAAGAATACAGATACAATGGCTAAAGATACTAATAGTTGGCGGAATTTACGCTGTCGAAGCAAACGGCGACGGATCTTTGGCAGTTTCATAACTCTAGTATAGAGGAATTATTTTTTCTTTTCGATATCAGGCTTAGCCTTTTCCATTCCCATTAACTCAGTAAACTCATCTGTATCAATTGTTTCTGTCTCTAAAAGCTTTTCAGCTACTATATCCAGCTGTTTTTTATATTTCTTAAGCAGCTTGGTTGATTCTACTTGAGCTTGATTAATCAATCGAACAATTTCCTCATCTACTTTAGCCTGCACTGTATCAGAGACTTCAAAAGGCTTGCCCCAAAGCATGCCATAATCATTAGACTCATATTGAGGACCAAAGTTCATTGGCCCAAGATCACTCATCCCATACTCAACCACCATTGAACGAGCAATAGCTGTAGCTCGTTTAATATCATTACTAGCCCCAGCAGTGAGCTCTTTGAAGATCAAATCTTCTGCAGCCCTACCACCTAGCATTACTGCCATATCTTCTAAAAGCTCAGATTTAGTCACCTGAACTTTATCTTTTTCTGGAGGAGTCAAAGTATAACCAAGAGCCATCCCACGAGAGACAATTGAAACTCTATGAACTGGATCAGCATGAGGTGAAACATGAGCAATAACAGCATGACCAGCCTCATGATAGGCAGTTAACTTACGTTCATACTCATCATGAAGACGCTTCTTGGTTCGACCTAATTTGACCTTAAGAGAAGCTTCTTCAATATCAGCAAACTTAATTTCTTTGCGATCATCACGAGCCACAGCAATCGCAGCTTCGTTAAGCATATTTTCAATATCAGCTCCAGAGAAACCAACCGTACGTTTAGCGACTCGCTCCCAGTTAGTTCCTTTTGCAAAAGGCTTACCTTTAGAGTGAATCTTAATAATGTGAGTTCTCTCTTCTAGATCTGGAAGACGCACAGTCACCCGGCGATCAAAACGACCTGGTCTGACTAATGCTGGATCAAGTAAATCACCCCTATTAGTAGCTGCCATCACGATCACATTATCATTTTGAGTAAAACCATCCATCTCCACCAAAATTTGATTGAGAGTTTGTTCACGCTCATCATGGCCACCCACACTACCCCGACTACGCTGACGACCAATAGCATCAATCTCATCGATAAAGATGATGGAAGGAGCCATCTTCTTGGCTGTCTGGAAAAGGTCTCTAGCACGAGAGGCACCAACACCTACTAGCATCTCCATAAACTCACTTCCAGCGATAGATAAAAACTGAACATTAGCTTCACCAGCTACAGCTCTAGCCAAAAGAGTTTTACCTGTCCCAGCAGGACCAACTAAGAGCACTCCCTTGGGGGTACGAGCACCAACTTTTTGATATTTTTTGGGGTTCTTCAAGAAATCCACAATTTCTTCTAACTCAGATTTGGCCTCATCCATTCCACCTACATTCTTAAAGTTAACGTTCTGCTTACCTTTAATAAAAACTTTTGCCTTACTCTTGCCAAAGCCCATGATTCCATCCTGAGCTCCACGAGCTTGACGGAAAATAATAAAGAAGAAGAAGACCATTAAGAGAATTGGTAATAAGTTAATTGCCAACTCCCAGAGCATGTCCCCAAAAGAAAGGTTCTCAATTTCTAGATCTACTTCAGCAAGATCAATCCCTGAAGCAGTCAAAACTTCTAAAGCTTGTTGACCTTCTTCTTTACGAGCAATCCTAACCTGTTCATCTCCTTCATAATGAGCTCTGAGCTGCTGACCAGCTACTTCTAGCTTAGTTACTCGTTCTTCACGAATATCACGCACCATTTGGCTAACAGTGATCTCTTCAAATGATCCGCCTGCAAATAGCTGTACTAAGAAAGGTAAAAATAACAAACCCAAGATGAGATAGATTAACCCTTTGCTTAAAAATTTATTGAGATCAATCTTGAGCTCGACTTTTTTAACTGGGGGTTTTGATTTAGGTGTTTTCTTTTTCTCTGCCATGGTTTTTTATTGTAACACGTTGTTTAACCTACTTTGGCTCCCAACGGCATGCCCTCTGCGCTAATAAAGAAAGATTTCTCTTCCCCGTCAACATTGCCATCTGCTGCCAAGATCATTCCTTGAGATTCTTCACCCATCATCTTGCGAGGTTGAAGATTAGTCACAAAGACAAACTGCTTATCTTGGAAATCTGCAGTCGTGAAGCCTAATGTCCTTACAGCAGTAAAAATAGTACGTTGATCAGCTTCTCCAAAATCAACATGGAGGCGAATAAGTTTCTCGCTCTTCTCCACATCTTCAGCTTGGGTAACTAAACCCACCTTCATCTCTACTTTAAAAAAATCATCGATGGTAATCATGATAACCCCATTTTCTGTTTAGTTTCTGTTAATGTCTGTCGAACAATTTCACGAGCCTTTTTAGCCCCTTCTTCAATTACTTGTTCAACATAGTCAGGATCTTTTTCCAACTCGATTCTTTTTTCCTGAATTGGCTTAAGTTCTTGATAGATTGCTGCAGATAACTCATTCTTAAGATCACCATAGCGGATCCCTTCTCCCAAGTATTGAGCTTCATACTCTTTACGTCTCTCTTCACCTTGGAAGAGCTCCACAAAAGTTAGGAGATTCGTTACACCGCCTTTCTCAGGAAGCTGATCGCCTTTACCACTATCAGTTGGTGCCCCAGATAATTTATTTTTGATCGTATCTAGATCATCAGTCAGGTTGATATAACTCCCCTCAACAGATTTACTCATTTTACCTTCACCACTTAAAGATGGAATGTAAGTACCTTTTGTTTCAAAACGCTGAGTTTCTGGGAAATCAGTCCCAAACTTATCATTCATTCTTCGAGCAACTTCACGAGTCACTTCTAGATGAGGTTCTTGATCTTTCCCAGCTGGAACTAAATGAGCTTTATATGCCAAGATGTCAGCTGCCATTAAGACTGGATAGTTAAGTAAAGCCATGGTGACATTATCTGGATGTTGCTTTACTTTATCTTTGAAAGTAGGTAAATGCTGCATTCTAGCTACATTCATCACTGAAGAAAATAAGAATGCTAACTCTACGTGTTCTGGGACTTTAGACTGCATTGTGATCAATGCTTTTTCTGGATCAAGACCAGCAGCTAAGTAATCCATAATGATGTCACGAGTTGCATTTGGTAGATTCTGGTGATCATAGGGGGTAGTAATCGTATGTAGATCTACTGCCATATAAACACACTCATAGTCTGGATTATTCTGTAGTTCGATATATCCTTTAACAGCACCTAGATAATTTCCTAAGTGCAATCTGCCAGTTGCTCTGGTACCTGAAAATACTCTTTTTTTCATAAAATCTCCTTTTAGATTCTTATTTATTATATCTAAGATCTGGGTGATGACAGGGGTAAGTTGTCACCACCCAGTCTTAAGTTGATTATTTCTCTCCTTTTATTAGGTTTTCATAGATGTTTTTAACATCTTTGTCACCTCTACCAGAGAGATTTACCACTATTATCTGAGCTGGATCCAGTTCTTTTGCTAAATCAACTGCGTAGGCAATCGCATGAGCTGACTCTAACGCAGGGATAATCCCTTCAGTTTCTGACAATAGCTGGAAGGCTCTCACAGCTTCTTCATCAGTAATTCCTACTGTGTCAACTCTATTGAGATCTTTAAGCAGACAGAACTCAGGTCCTACTCCAGGATAATCTAATCCAGAAGCAGCTGAGTAAGACTCAGCTATCTCTCCTTGATCATTTTGAAGAACTAGGCACTCAAAGCCGTGAATTACTCCTGGTTTACCCTTACCAAGGGCTAACCCATGACGAGCTGTTTGCTCTCCTTTTCCAGCTGGTTCAACAGCCACTAACTTGACCTCTTTATCTGGGATAAAGTTATAAAAAAGACCGATTGCATTTGAACCTCCACCCACACAAGCAACTGCATAATCTGGGAGTTTTCCTTCTGCTTCCATGATTTGCTGTTTAGCTTCCTTTCCAATCACTGACTGAAAGTCTCTCACCATCATTGGATAAGGATGGGGGCCCACAGCAGAACCTAGCATGTAGTAGGTTTCTGGGTCAGAAATGAATGCTCCCAAAGCCACGTCGATTGCATCTTTCAGAGTTTTTTGACCAAAAGTAACTGAGACTACATTAGCTCCGAGAAGCTTCATCCGATAAACGTTCATGTGTTGATTAATCACATCTCGTTCACCCATATAGATGTCACATTCCATGCCAAATTTAGCAGCAACAGTAGCCACAGCTACCCCATGTTGTCCAGCTCCAGTTTCAGCAATTAGCTTAGTTTTACCTAGCTTTTTAGCTACCAAGGCTTGCCCCAGAGTATTATTGATCTTATGAGCTCCAGTATGATTAAGATCTTCTCTTTTAAGATAAATCTTAGCCCCTCCAACTTTCTTGGTCAGGGAATCTGCCAGATAAAGCTGATTAGGACGTCCAGTATAATTCTGGTGAAGTTGATTTAGTTCCTCAATAAATTGGGGGTCATCTCTCAATTTTAGGTATGCTTCTTCAACTTCCTGAAGTACTTTTTCCAGGGCGGGCGGTACTACTCGACCTCCATACTGACCGAATTTGCCTTCTTGATCTGGATAATTATAATTTTTCATAATATTTTCTTTCTTTTTTGATAATTTTTGATATAAAAAAACCCGCGGCGATGCGGGTTGTCAAATTTTTAATACACTACAAATTAACCGCACTGCCATAGATAGCGGCCGGTCCACCAAGTGCTGGTGTGTGTGTATGAACTTGTCATAAGTTGGTGTATTTTAATTTAAACCAGGTAAGAATGTCAAATTTGACGTAACTTATTTCTAGAAAGAACTCTTATAAATTCATGACTTAAGAAGTGATTTATTCTGTCTGGATCATCATCCTCTGGAATATATAGTGAAATGAACTCAGCTAAAATTTTTTTAAATTTTGCATGGCAGTCGCAATCCCAACTAAATAGACAATCACATCTAAGATCAAAATTATGGGCAATCTCATCTGCATTCTCCATCGTCCAGGCTCCGACTTTATCAAATTTAAAGCCCTCAGGAGATGGCATGATTTACAGCTCTTCGATTTTAACGTTGGGGTTAACCTCAGCATCATCGATTAGCTTGAGATATTTCTCAGTGGTAGTAATGCGCTTATGACCAACTAATTGAGACACATAAACTAAAGGTGTACCAGCTTTAAGCTGCTCGATAATAAAAGTATGTCTGAGATCATTAACCTTGGCATTTTTGATACCAGCTAATCTAAAGTAGCGATCAATCGCAGTTCTGATGTTTCTCACCAAGAAAGGTCGGCAAGTTTTAGTCAAAAAGACAGTCTTTTCTCGAGCACGAGGGCGAATTTCTAGATAGTTTAAGAGAGCTTCTTTAGCAGCTGCATTTAAAGGCAGCTTACGAGCTCCTCTAGTTTTTTGAGCCACAATATCAAGAATATTTCTCTCTAGATCTACATCTTCTAACTTGAGGTTGGCCAACTCACTAATTCTCATTCCTGTTTGGAGAAGAATCTCAATAATGGCGTACATGCGCTCATCACCTCGGCAAGCATCTCGAAGAGCACGATACTCAATCTTGGTCAATACTCGAGGAGGAGTGGTTTCATACTTAGGATGTTGAATATCAGTAGCAGGATTGCTATCAACTTCACCTTGAGCCACCATAAAGCGGAAGAAGGATTTAATAGAGTTGATTTTTCTAGAGATTGATTTTCCGGTATAGCGTTGTTTTTTTAGAGTTTCTTTGAAATCCTGAATGTCATCTGCATTAACCTCATCAATCTGAGTTTTACCCTGTTTACCCACAAACTCAACCAATTGTTCCACATCCTTGGTATAAGCTGTCACTGTAGCTTCAGCTTTGCCGGCAGAGAGTAAATTGTCTTTGTACGCAGCGTGTGCGTCCGCGAGTAACATTGGCATACTTTTATCTAGTCCTTTCAATAAACTATACTGTAGTTATGTTACGATTTATGGAGGCAGGTCACCTGGCAGTTGTGATTAAACTAGCCAGACATAAAATTCGAATGTCTTATAATATCATTATTGAGGCTAAAAAGCAACATATTTATCTAGAAAATGACAAAAATACTCAATAATCCTTTCACTCTACTCGGGGTAACACTAATCAGTGTTGTCTTTTCTATTTCTCTTTATAAGAGTGCTCAAAAAACTAATTACTCGACTGAAAACCTAAAAAGCATCGAAGAAGAAGTTGCAGTTCTTGAAGAGGAAGTGGCCATGCTAGAAACGGCCATTGTTGAATCTCAACAGCCTTTTGCCAAAGAAGAAATTATCCGCAATGAACTCTTGATGAAAAAACCTGGAGAGTACATTATCCAAATTCCAGATGAACTGATTGAAAACTCTCAAGAAAAAACTAAGACAGAGAGAACTTCCCCTTGGGAGGAATGGCGAAAATTACTTCTTACCAAATCTCATAAGTAACGGTCATGGACTTAGAGATATCAATTTCTGTTGGCACCCCACTTGAGTAATCAAGCTGTGCAGGAGCATTCTCATCCATTGAAGCTGATCCATTTGTAGAGACAGTACTGTTTCCCTTACT
>CAZHLX010000018.1:0-14724 GCA_964533345.1 uncultured Pseudomonadales bacterium | reverse complement strand
GAGCCTCTCTCTGCAAAAGTAGTAGCGAACTTAGTTTCCAACAGCTATGTAAAAAGAGTTTTCTTACTTGATGTACACAATACTAGTATCGCTGGATTCTTTTCAGTTCCTACACATCATCTTTCAGCCCTAAACTTATTTACTCAATATGCTAAAGACACCTATGATCTTAAACAAACTGTAGTTGCCAGTCCTGATTTTGGGGGCTTAAAAAGGGCATGGCAGCTTGCAAAATCATTAAATATTGACTGGGTAAATATTGATAAGCATCGTGACCTTAATACTGGAGAAATCACTCGAATGGAGCTGCATGGTGAAGTTAAAGATAAGACTGTACTAGTCTTTGATGATGTTAGTATATCTGGAGGAACAGTGGCTGAAGCTGCTGAAGTTCTTAAAAAAGCTGGGGCAAAGAATGTTCATTTCTTGGTTACTCACGGCTTATTTGTGAGTAATGCTAAATCAAAATTAGATAGCCCTGACATCGATACCATTATCATTACCAACTCAGTTAATCATCAACAACTACCTAAAAATGTAGAAGTAATCGACTGCTCACCAATATTCGCAGCTCAACTCAAAGGTTGGATGTAAAAGGAGAATTATATGAAATATTCACAATTATTAGGCAAAGCTACAAAAGACAAAAATAAAGACACTAAGTTTGCTAGCCACCTTTTTTTAACTAAAGGAGGATTTATTCGTGAATCTACAGCTGGTAGATATTATTTCCTTCCACTTGGTTGGAGAGTTCACAAAAAAATTAGACAAGTTATTAAAGAAGAAATGGATGCCACTGGAGCTCAAGAGATGATTACCCCAGTTCTTCATCCATTGGAACTATGGCAAGAGACTAATCGGACAAACTCAGCTGGTTTTGAGTTAACTACCCTTGAAGACCGTCGAGGAGCTAAGTTTGCTTTAGGTGGCACAGCCGAAGAAATGTTTGTTGATTTAGTTCGTAAATTTCAATTGAGCTATAGAGATCTACCCTTTAATGTTTATCAATTCTCAACTAAATTTAGAGACGAGCTACGTGCTAGAGGTGGATTGCTTAGAGTTCGCGAGTTTACTATGAAAGATGCTTATTCTTTCCATGTCGATGAAAAAGATTTTCAGCGAGAGTATGAAGTCATGTCTAACACCTACAGCAGAATTTTTGGTCGCTTGGGGTTAAAAACTCTTAAAGTAGCTGCTGATAATGGCTATATTGGAGGTGAGTACTGCCATGAATTCCAGACAGAGTGTGAAACAGGTGAGGGCAGATTCTTTATCTCAGAAGATGAAAAGTATGTGGCTCATGAAGACATTGCTGAGTTCAATTTAGAAATGGTTAATCCTGATGAAGAAGTTAAAGATTTCGAAATTATTGACCAGCCAGAGTGGGTCCAAACTATGGATGATAATATCAAACACTATGGTAAGGATAAACGATACTTCCTTAAAAATGTTGTTTATAAAACTGATCAGGGAGAAATTATTATCGCAAGTATCCGTGGAGATCTAGATGTTAACCCTATCAAGTTACAACATCTATTAAATAAATCAGGTCTATCAGTTTACAGTTTAGAAGATGCCACTGCTGATGACTTATCTAAGATCGGAACCAAAGCTGGTTATGTACACTCTTGGGGGCACAAAGATGTAACTTATGTGGCTGATAACTCATTGAAAACTGTTAAAAATTTCATTGGTGGTCAAAAAGAGGAAACAACTGATAGTTTTAATGTCAATTATGAACGTGATTTTAAACACAGTATTGAAGGTGATATCGCCATGGCTCAAGATGGGTTTTTATCTCCCGACGGTAAGAGTAAACTGATTGAAAAAAGAGGAATCGAAGTTGGCAATATCTTCCAGCTTGGGCTTCACTACACCAATCTTATGCAAGGAGCCACTTTCACTGACCAAGATGGTGAAGAAAAACCTTACTACATGGGATGCTACGGAATTGGAATTGGACGTACTCTAGCATCAGTAGTAGAGAAACATCATGATGATAAAGGGATCATTTGGCCAAAAGAGATTGCTCCTTTCCAAGTACATCTAGTTTCATTATCTGGAGCTGAAGATAGAGCTAAAGAAGTTTATCAACAACTGATTAAAGCTGGTATCGAAGTACTTTGGGATGATCGTGATGAAAGTGCTGGCGTTAAATTTGCTGATGCTGATCTAATCGGAAACCCAATCCGACTAGTTGTCTCTCCAAGAACAAAAGATCAAGTTGAGTTCAAACTTAGGAACGAGTCAGAAGCAGAGCTTATTTCTATAGAAGAAGTTCTGACTAGATCAAAATAATAATGGATAAGAACTACCACAACTTAGTCTTTACAGACCACGCCCTAGAGAGAATAAGGTTGCGCACCATATCTCAAGATCAAGTAAGACAGGTATTATTAAATCCTGATAAGGAATTTCCTAATGACAAATCAGGACAAACAAAATTCATCCGCCGAATAAATACAAGGATTATCCATGTGGTTGGAAAATATTTAACAGATCAAAAAAAATGGTTAATTATTTCAGTATGGGTCAGAGGAGAAAATGATCCTGTACCATTAGTTTGGAAATTAATTACCCTCCCTTTCAAAATAATCGCAAAAATTGCAAGGATTATTTTATCCCATATTAAAAAATCCCTGCTTGAGAAAAATAAATTATAAACGGCTCAGACAGTCCTTTTTACTGCTGTGCATTTTCTAGAACATATCATATATTAATACATACAACCCGGTGAGGGGACAACTCACTACAACTGATCTCAACTAATCATAGATTGAAGACTTTTGTGGTGAGTTGCCTTTGTTGTATACTCCAGATTATGACCCGAAAATTAATTGTTACTCATCATGCACCAGACTTAGATGCAATTGGAGCCTCTTGGTTGCTAAAAAATTTTGATACCCAACATTATGGTGATGCCAAATTTGCTTTTGTGAATCCTGGGAGCACTATCACTGCATCTGAAGTAAGAAGACTAGAGATTAACCCTCAAAATGTGGTTCATGTAGACACAGGATTAGGAGAGTTTGATCATCATCAACCAGAGAGAGGACATGATCATATTAGTGCTGCCTCTTTGGTTTATGACTATCTCTGCAGAATTCACCCCGATCTTAAAGACGATCAAGCTTTAGCCTCACTAGTTACTTTTATTACTGAGATTGACCACTTTGATGAAATTCATTGGTCAGAAGCTGATCATCCACGATATAACTTCATGCTTCATCAGATTATCAAGGGCTTAGAGTTCATTGAGCTTCATGATGATGATTCTCAACTTCATTTTGGATTCATTTGTCTAGAAGGTGTTTATTCCGCTCTTAAACAACATCATAAAGCTGAGGAGATTTTAAAAACTAAAGCTCAATATTTTGAGATTAAAATTGGCAGATGTATGGCGGTAGAAACTCGTAATGATGATACGATCAAGTTGGCTCAAAAACATGGCGCCGCAATTGCAATCAGAAAAGACTCATCCCAAGGACACATTAGAGTTAAGGCCAGACCTGATGTGAAGATAGACCTAAAAGAACTTCACCAAGAAATTGTTAAAGTAGACCAAGAGGGAACTTGGTATTACCATCCTAGTGGAAAAATGCTTCTTAACGGCTCTGTTAAAGATAGAAGTCAAAAACCAAGCTCTTTGTCATTAGAAGAAGTTATCAGCTTAGTCAAACAAGTCTATGGATAATCACAACTGTATTTTTTGTCAGATCGTTAAGCAAGAATCTCCTGCTCATATAATTTGGGAGGATAACTCTCACTTGGCCTTCCTTTCGATATTTCCTAATACTGAAGGCTTTACTGTAGTCATCCCCAAAAAACATCATGGAAGTTATGCCTTCGACCAAGATGACCAAGTACTTTCAGAGCTAGTCTTAGCTACCAAAAAAGTTGCTAATGTTCTTGATAGCTATTTTCTTAATGTGGGAAGAACAGGCATGTTCTTTGAAGGCTTTGGTGTTGATCATCTACATAGTAAGCTGTTTCCCATGCATGGAACTGGTGATATGAAAAAGTGGGCTAATATTGAAAGCAAAAAAATCAAAGACTACTTTGAGTATTATCCTGGATACTTATCATCAAATGACTCAGAGAGAGCCGATGATAAAGAATTATCTGACCTAGCAGAAAAAATAAGAAATCATATCAAGACTGACATTTCTTGATGATTGATGTATAATTCAAAACCTATTATGCCAATCGTAATCAAATCACAAAAAGGCGACTCAACTAGAGACTTAATCCGTCAGTTTAAAAAAGCTACTGCTGCTACTGATATTGTTAACAAAGTCAAAGATCGCCGCTACTATGTTAAACCATCTGAACAGATGAATATTCTTAAAAGTCAAAAAAGACGTCTCAAAAAGAAGATCCGCAGCTTGAAAAAGATGAAGAACGTTTCTCCTCGAGTAATTGAGTACTTAACAGAACGAATTTCTGAGAAAAAATAATTTCTTAATTTCTCTTTGGTTTTGCTTTAATCTTAGCCTGAACTTGATATTCCCATTGGTCACCATCACTGGTATCAAAGCTTGTGGAGTTAGTTAATCGATGATGATTAACTAAGTGATTGCTAAGAGTATCTTGAATTTCTCTCTGTCGATCCTTGAGCTCTTTCATCTTGACCTGAATTTCCACCACCTGAGGCTCTAACTGCAAACTAGCTTTTCTTTCTTTAATCTGACCTTTATAACTCTCAGCCTGTTCTTCTGCTTCAGCAAGCTGATTGTCATTCTCAAAATAATTTTTCAACATTTGACGACGATTCTTCAACTCATCTTTAAGCTCACTAAGTTGATTAGCATTTCTTTCAATAATCTGTTCTAGTGACTGCAAAGTTTCCGCAAATTGATCTGATTGTTGAGACTCATCTAGAGCCTGAGCTGCTAAATCCTGACTATCTTTGGTTTGATCTTGATCACTCATATTAATCTTTCTAAAAATTTATGACCTTAATAATGCTCAAATGACTAAGCAGTTTCACTTTACCGACAAACAAATGTGATATCAATAGTTATTTCAAGTTGAGTATTTAAGTATGAGAATAAATCCTTTATAATATGTCTTTCTTTTAAAGAGATTAAATTCATATAATAAATCAAATATCTACCAAAAAAAGCCTGACCCAAAAATATAAACACAATAATTAGCGTTCCTATTACTAATTAGAAAGATAAAAATATGGACATTAATAAATCAACTAAGATTGTTGCCACTATTGGTCCAGCCACAGAGACTGAGGAAACCCTTGAACAACTGATCCATGCTGGAATGAACATTGCTCGTTTTAATACTAAGCATGCAGATCCTACTTGGCACAATGAAAGAATAGAGAGAGTCAGAAAAGTCTCTGAAAAACTAGATGTACCAGTTGGTACACTAGTCGATTTACAAGGTCCAGAGATCAGAATTAATCTCCCTGATGAAAAATCATTTCATGTTAAAAAAGGTGAAAAAGTAATCTTTACCAGCAACAAAGAAACAAAAGCTGAGAAGATGGCTGATGTTCCTCAAGAAGTTATTCGCTGTCTTTCTGTAGATAGTTTAATTCTTCTTGACGATGGTTTATGTGAGTTTATTGTAACTGAAATTACTGATGACACTATTGTCGCTGAAGCTATCTGTAACTGTGAAGTCTCCCATCGCAAAACCATGAACACTCCTGGGACTATTCTTGGAATGCCATCCCTCACTGATCGTGACTATCAATACTTAGATGGGATTAAGCCAGAGTTAATTGATTTTGTTGGTCTTTCTTTTGTCCGTGATGCTCGTGATATTCAAAACCTCAAAGAAGAATTGGCTAAGAGAAACATTGAAGCTGCAATTATCTCCAAAATCGAAAACCAAGCTGCTTTAGATAACATCGATGAGATTATTGAAGAATCGCATGGAATTATGATCGCTAGAGGTGACTTGGGTGTTGAAGTTGATTATCAACAGTTGGTTTACTGGCAAAAAGAGATTATTCGAAAATGTCGTGAAGCAGCTAAACCAGTTATCACTGCTACACAGATGCTCAAATCAATGGTCAACCATCCTCGACCAACTAGAGCAGAAGTAAGCGATGTTGCTAATGCTGTCTATGATGGAACAGATGCAGTCATGCTTTCAGAAGAAACAACTATCGGTGAATATCCTGTTGCTTCAGTCAGAACTCAAGCTGAAATTGCTGATTTTAATGAAGATCACTCAGTACATGATATCGAATGGCCAGAAAATTCTGATAGCAGCTTGAATATTACTTCCAATGCCGCTAATCTTTTGCTCCACAGTGAGCAAAAAATTGATCGTATCATCTGTTTAACAGAGACTGGTCGCACTGCTAGACTTATTTCTAGATTTAGACCAAATCAATTAATTTATACAGTTACTCATATTGAAAAAACTTATCGTCGCTTAGCTCTAAGCTTTGGAGTTAAACCATTTTTGATCGAATTCCCAGAGGGAAAAATCGAAATTAATGATGAGCTAATTGAGAAATTTGAAAAAGAAGGTATCACTAAATCTGGAGAGACTGTCCTCTTCATTCACGGAACAGTTTGGAAAGAACCTGGACTTACCAACACATTAGCTTTAATCAGCACCTAAATTCTGGTATTCTGATTAAGCTATGCCCAACAAACCTCTTGTAGTTAACTTCTCTGAAGTTAACAAGTCCGATATTCCTTTAGTAGGCGGTAAAGGCGCTAATCTTGGAGAGATGATCTCTAAGGGCTTTCCTGTCCCACCAGGGTTTATTGTCACTGCTCCTGCATACTACCTACTAGTTGAAAAGAATGACTTGCAACCCAAAATTAAAGAAATTATTAGTCATCTTGATCCACAGGACTCAAATCAGCTCAATCAAGTTTCTAAAAAGATCAAAAAATTGATTTTAACAGCTGATGTTCCAGATGAAATTAACCAAGAAATTCTCAAACAATATCGAGGGTTAGGTACAAAATCAAATCCTGCTCTGGTAGCAGCTAGATCATCCGCCACTGCCGAAGATCTACCTGATGCTTCTTTTGCTGGCCAGCAGGAGACATTTCTTAACGTCCAAGGAGAAGAAGATCTCTTAGATAAGATTAGACATTGCTGGGCTTCACTTTTTGAGCCACGTGCCATCTTCTATCGTGAAGAAAAAGGCTTTGATCACTTCAAAGTAGGTATTGCTGTCCCCGTACAGAAAATGGTCCAATCTGAGGTTGCTGGAATAATGTTTACTATCAATCCAGTCAGCAACGATAAAAACCAAATTGTGATTGAAGCTATCCATGGCTTGGGTGAGAAGATTGTGCAAGGAGCATACACTCCAGATCATTATCTAATCCAAAAAGAGAGTTGGAAAATTCTCCAAAAGAAGATGGCTTGGCAGAAAAAAGCCATGTTACTTAAAGATGGCCGAAATCAAGAACTTCGTTTACCTTACAAAAAACAAATCAGCCTTAAACTGACCGACAAACAAATAATAGATTTAGCTAAAATTGGACATAGCTTACAAGAACATTATCGCTTCCCTCAGGATATAGAATGGGCCTTGGAAGATGACAAACTTTATATTGTTCAATCACGCCCTGTTACTACTATCACCCCTGAGAGTTTTGAGAAAAGTAAGGAGGAGATCTCTACAGAAGGATTGAAAATGATCCTTAAGGGGGACCCTGCTAGCCCCGGAGTTGTAACTGGTAAGATCAGACTCCTTAAGTCTGCCAAAGAGATTAATAAACTCAAAGATGGAGAGATTCTAGTCACTGATATGACTACTCCTGATTTTGTACCAGCAATGAAACGAGCCGCAGCCATCGTCACTAATCAAGGTGGTCAAACTTCACATGCTGCTATTGTTTCTCGTGAACTTGGGATCCCCTGTGTAGTTGGTACTGAAACCGCCACCACTGATCTCAAAGATGGTCAGATTGTAACTGTTGATGGCAAAGGTGGCAGTATTCACAAAGGTGGAAAACTCAAAAAAGAGAAAAAGGTAGAGAAGAAAGCTGAGGAAGTGGTCAAGATTCCCTATAGCAAGCTCAAGCCAGATCTAGATATGACTAAGACTAAGATCTACGTCAACTTAGCTGAACCAGAATTGGCAGCTGATATTGCTCAACGAAATGTTGATGGAGTAGGTTTACTTAGAGCTGAGTTCATGATTGCCGAGATGGGTGTTCATCCTCGTAAGCTTATTAAAGAAAAGAAACAGAATGTATTTGTCAAAGGAATGGTTGATGGGTTGATGAGATTTGCTAAAGAGTTCAACCCTCGTCCTGTTATCTATCGTGCCACTGACTTTAAAACGAATGAGTATGCCAACCTCGAAGGAGGCAAAGAGTTTGAAACGGATGAGCCAAACCCCATGATTGGTTATCGAGGTGCTTCAAGATATATTGAAGATGATCAAGTTTTCAAACTTGAGCTGAAAGCTATTAAGGAGGTCCGTGATAAGCATGGTTTTAAAAATCTATGGATGATGATTCCATTTGTCAGAACAGTTAAGCAGCTTGAGGATGTAAAACGAATTGTCAACCAATCTGGGCTAAGACGTGGGAAAGATTTTCAGTTATGGATGATGGTTGAGATTCCTTCTAACGTGATTATGTTAGAAAAATTCATTGAGGCTGGGATCGATGGTGTTTCTATTGGTTCTAATGACCTCACCATGTTAGTGCTAGGAGTGGATCGTGATAATAGTCGAGTAGCTGATGTCTATGATGAACGTAATGAAGCTGTGCTATGGGCACTAGAAAAAACTATCACTACTTGTAAAAAGTATAGTATTTCCTGCTCTATTTGTGGCCAAGCACCATCTACTTATCCTGATCTATCTAAAAAACTAGTCAAGTGGGGAGTCACCAGCGTCTCAGTTTCCCCAGATGCAATTGACATTACTAGGGAGATTGTGAATAAAATTGAAAAGGATCTAAAAAAATAATATAGAAAGGAACTTGACGTGAGTAAAAAAGGAAAAGGACTATTTGCACTAGTAGCTGGAGTTGCTGCCGGAGCGGCTGCTTTATTTTTAAGTAAAGAAGAGAACAGAGTTAAAACAGTCAAGGCTGTTAAAAAAGCTAAGTCTTCAGCCAAAAAAGCAGTTAAGACTGCAAAAAGAAAAGCGACCAAGAAAAAAGCTGCTCCTAAAAAAACTACTAAAAAATAATTTTTAGTCTAACTGATACCAATTAATTAAATGTCTATCGATATTTCCGTCGAAAAATTGATGGATGTATTGTTGTTTGTTTTGCTGGCCATTAAGGTATCTTAAGCTCCTTAGATTCACCCCAATTCTAGGAATAAAGTTAATCATCACGCTTAATAAGATCGAGATTAGAACTGGTTTGAAGAATCGGTCATTTTTATCAATTAGTTTTCTTACACTCCAAATAGAGATTATTATCCACACAATAAATCCTGAAAGGGCATATCGGGTTGAGAGTGGAGGTAAATACCACCACAAACCAGTTTGCCAAACTGTAAAAATAGCTAGCCCCAACAATCTTTTGTTTTGAATAATTGACTTAAAAGACCACAAAACTATGGGTAAAAACAAAATCAGTAGAAATGAGGTGTAATCTCGACCAAAAATTATTTCACTGGGTAAAGTTAATAGAAAACTGCTTCGCTCTAAAAGATATAACCCCAAAGAACTTTCACCACCAATCTCACCTAACTTAATTAGGTGTTGGCTAAATGAGTAGAAAGGAATACCTGTATTAATAAAAGACCAAAGATAAAAGGGAGATGGTAAAACTAATGAACTCAACAAAAAACTTAATGAGCTCTTAATCTTTTTCTTTTGACTCCACAACCAGACTAGACCTAAAAATAATGGGAGTAAAAAAAGCGAAAATAACTTGGTTGCTAAAGATGCTCCAAAGGTCAGTCCACTTATAACCAAAAGCTTATTATTCCTATCTTCTCTCCACTTAAAAAGACAAAGTAGAGTCAAAATTTCCCAAGTAGCTTTAGCCACATCTATATAGAAGCTAGCTGATTGCCAAGCCACAACTTGGTAAGTAGAAATTACTAACACTATTATCAAAGACCAAAAATGACCAACAAGCTTCTTCGATAGAAAATAACTAGTAACGACTAAGATTAACCCAAATAAATAGGCAACTACTTTCGTTCCTAATTCTTTAGCCCAAAAGAAGCCTATTCCAAATATTAAATCACTAAAGAGTGGATTAGCAGATTGATATAAATCGGGTAAAAAAACCAGTTTTTGCTGTTCTAAAACAGCTTTGATAACTGGCAAATGATACCAAACAGCATCAAAACCCACCTCTGGAGTAAAAACTTGTACCAGATGTGATATCCAAATCAATATTATTGAACCTAGAACAACTCTCTCAAGTAGCTTTTGCATGAATTCTACTTCCAGATTATAATTGATGAATCAAAAACAAACAGCGCCAGTAGCTCAGCCGGATAGAGCAACTGCCTTCTAAGCAGTAGGTCGGGGGTTCGAGTCCCTCCTGGCGCACTAGCCGCTTAACTTTTATTATAAAACAAGGTAGAATTGTTCGGGATTTATGTTGGCACCTAAGAAGAAACCAAAAGCCATTATTACCGATGTAGATTCGACTCTAACAGAGCGAACTACTTGGTACGCTTTAACCGAGAAACTCGGGGGTTCTCCTTACGAACACGCTGACCTTTTCATGCAGTTTCTTCGCGGAGAGATGACTTTTCACCAAGTAAAAAAAGACCTTTTTAAGATCTGGAATACCAACGGTCCTGTTCATAAAAACCAGCTAGTTGATATTTTTCGTGATATCCCTCTCAAGGGAGAAGCTCATGCAATGGTTAATAACCTTAAGGAAGCTGGGTATACTTTATGTCTAATTTCCGGTTCTATTGAGATGTTCATTGAGGAAGTAGCTAAAAAGTTTGAAATTGAGCACTACTATGGTAACTCAGTTTTTCATTTTGATAATGATGGCTACTGGATTGACCTCGAATACTCCAAAGATGAAAGTAAACTAAAAATAGAACAATTTGAAGATTTTCTCAAAAAAACTGGTTTTAAAGCCGAAGAATGTTTGGCAATTGGTGATGGCGACAATGACCTCGAGTTGTTTAGCCGCATGCCTGGTATCGTTGTTAATCCCAAATCTGAACACCTCAAGGAACTCGCCTGGCAAGAGATTAAATATCTGCCTCGAGTTATTCAACTTCTCGAATCCATTGAATAATGGTATAATCTCCAGACTTATTATTATCCTATAATATAGGATTTATGACAGAATTAGGACGCGAAGACATTCGAGCTATTAGTCTTGTAGACATTGATCAAACCTTGATTGAAGGTGAGGGTGGTCATGGCTGGATGGGAGAAAGCTGGCTTTTACTAACTGCTGGATTTAAAGCTAAAACTGATGCTCATATAGAGATATATACCGAATTTATTCAAAAAGTCAGAAAAGCAAATGGCGATAAGGATATGGTTGAAGAAGCTCATACAGAAATGACCTTAGAGCTTATTAATCTTTGGGAAGAGAGTAATGGAGTACCTATCACCAGGAGACGATTAGAGCTCGTCTGTAAGTTTATAGCAACTAAAGTTAAGGAAGAAGCAAAAAAAGCCATAGGTGAACTATTAGCAAACGGAGTCTTACCTGTTATCGGAACAGGTGGGTTTCAGGATTCAGCAAGAACATTAGCGAACTTATTTGAATTACAAAGCGCCATAGAAGATGATCTTGATAATGAAGAACTAGACCTTTGGTTTGGTAATACAGAATTTATTTTTGATGGAAATGACCCAGATTCTGTTCTAGTAACTTTTCATCATGAAAGTAGTGTCATCGAACACAAGCGTGATCAAGCTAAGGCTAAAATTCAAGAGATTATTGAAACCTTGGAATTAGACGATCAAATACCTGTCTATGCCGTAGGTGATGGAAAGTCAGACTTGGGGGTATTTCTCATGGAAAGAGTTAGAGGAGTTGCTTTCAAACCTACTAATAATGATTTAGAAGATGTAGCAAAGATATCTGTTTTTGACTGGGCAAGTGCGGTAAAATTTATTTTGGATGATTTGGTAAATCTAGAGGATGAAACTCTTGGAATTAAAGACTAATCTTGGAGAGTTATTTTTGGTGAACCTGATAGACTTGATTAAATCGTGTATAATTTGATTCTATTTAAAAACGTCGGTGGTAGTAGCTCAGTTGGTTAGAGCGCCGCTCTGTGGAAGCGGAGGTCGCCGGTTCAAATCCGGTCTACCACCCACTAATATTCCCTAAGTTACTCTATTTTGTAAAAACAGCTTGTGGTGGATCTACTTCCTTATTTATTGAAGTGAGTGTGAATAGGTCGTGCTTAAATAAAGCACAGCAGGGCCAGAAGCCCTGCTGTTTACAACTTAACCTCTCATGATAAAATTCAAGTCTTCTGCAGCAACTGATGCTGCTTTTCCCCAGTCATCATCTGGTCCTGAATAGATAGTGACCTGAATATTTCCCCCCTCAAATGACACAATTCCAATCGCGCCTTGAACATGCAAGGGCGATCCTCCTACTGTTCTTTTTAGCGATACCATATCACCTTCTTTGATCTCTGTTGTTTCATCTTCGTAGAATTGCATTTTTGACCTCCAGGCCTCTGTAATGACGAAAGTGATCACGGTGATCACTCCACTAGGAATGCATCCAACACTGGATACACTTAATGCACAAATTCTTATGCACAAAGCGTATCCAATGACTTCCACAAGCTGTTAAAGTGCATATAGTTATAAGATACTTAAAACTCAATGCAAATATCGAGTTGCAACTTAACTATAAGCCGTGAAGTATACATTTAATGTACTAATAAATCAATAGACCATTGACAACATTAAGTAGCCATAATATTTTGCATGTATAATGAGTAATAGGATTTGAAAAAAACTAAATATTCAACTCACTCAATAGTATTAATGATAAAATTATTCATATGACTGGAAAAGAAACACTCATACATCTAAAATCAATAAGTAACGATGGTGAAAAATCAGATGAAGAAATTATGAAAGAGATAGAACAGGGAGTTGAAGCTGAAAAAGAAAGACTAGAAAAACAAAAGAAGTCTTCAGGAGAGCCTTCAAAGTAGCTTTTCGCTAATTACTCCTCGAAACATACTCTCCATTATTTGTATCTATGATCAGAACATCATTCTCTTTGATAAATAAAGGAGCTTGAACTATCAATCCTGTTTCTAAAGTTACATCCTTTTTAGCAGCTTTAGCCCTGTTTCCAGCGGTAGCTTCAGGAGCCTTGGAGACCTTTAACTTTACCTTAGGAGGCAAACTAACTCCAACTGGTTTTTCTTCAAAAAACTGCACATAAACTTTAGCCTCAGCCGTTAACATATTTACTTTGCCGTCTAATAAACTAATTGGAACTTCAACCTGTTCGTAATTTCGAGGATTCATGAAATGAGCTTCGGTATCATCAGCGTATAGAAACTGCATCTCAATACTAGAGACATCTAGCTCTTCAACACTATCTCCAGTTTTAAAAGTCACAGTTTGATTACTACTCCCATCTAAGCTTCTGATTTTAAGCTTCATGTGAGCACTGCCACGACCATGAAAAGAAAACTCCGTATCCATTACCAAAAACGGTTGGTTCTTATGACGAATATAATTACCCTTCCTGATATTTCCGGCTTTCATCTAACTCCTATTCTAAAATCCTTGTAATTTGAGCATTATATACCCATAGTAAAGGGCCAGAACTAAAAATGACTCCTTGCGCTCAAGCTTAGTGCGAGTCAGTAAGAATAAAATAATAATAATTGAAGTTACCATTAAGAATGGTAAGTCAAAGGTAGTAATATTACGCGGCACCTTCCAACCTCCAATTGCAGCACTCAATCCCAATGCCAATAGAATGTCAACAATATTACTTCCAATCAGATTACCAACTGAAAGACCACTTGCACCTCGCATGATAGCATTTACCGATACCACTAGTTCTGGCAAACTAGTTCCCACCCCAATCATAATAATTCCCACTAAAACCTGACTAATATTGAGCATCTCTGCAATCAATAAGCCCTCAGTCAATACTAGATGGGAAGTCACTCCAACTACTACTAATCCTATTAGTAGTTCTAACCCAAAGAACCACATTGGCCTAAGTTCTTTTTTGATAATCTTTTTCTTTTTAGCTGGCTTATGTTTCTTTGCCAACTTTGACATCTTCCGTTCATTATTTCCCAGGATGACTAAGTACATTACATAACCTACTAATAAAAATAGGCCATCAGTCGGGGAGAGAAAACCATCTTGAGAAAACAACCAAAAAGCCAGAGCTCCTGCAATCATTACTGTTCCGTTAGTAATAATTTCATGCTTATCAATCACTAATACTTTCAACACCCCGGCAATACCTAAAACCAACCCAATCTGACCCATAGTTGAACCCACGATATTTCCGATCACTAGTCCGGAAGTATCTAGTCCAGCTCGCTGCTCAATTGCACCAGTTATGGACACAATTACTTCAGGAAGATCTGTCCCTAAAGCCAAGATAGTCATGCCAATAAAAGTTTCAGAAAGACCCAACCGATGAGCGATTCCCAAGGCCCCCTTGGTCACTGCATCAGCACCTACCCAGAGGCCAATTAAACCCACTAAAAATAAAACATAAGTCATATAGATAACATCTAGTATAGATAATTAGGAAATAAAAAAATAGTTGGAAGTAAACTCATTCAAAATTATATGAGCGGGTAACGGGAATCGAA
>CAZHLX010000017.1:0-14804 GCA_964533345.1 uncultured Pseudomonadales bacterium | reverse complement strand
ATGAACTAAATTCTCCACTTCTTGCTCAGATCCACGAGATGAAATAGTTAGTTTAGTTTTGTCTGATATTTTTTCTATCTCTTCACCATGATAGTTCTCTATCTTCTCAATCTTTCGATCTAGTTGTCTAAACCGAGTCCCAGTTAGATCTTCATATGCTTTTTTAAGAGTCTCAATAGAGCGACCATATTTTTCAAACTGATCTTTAAACTTCCTCCACTCCTGAGTAAAACCATCGATATATCCAATTACTTCTCTTAGTCTATCCTCCAACATAAAATTACGATAACTCTCTATGACTGTTCTCGCCACAATAATAAAAGTAAACGGAGAAACGATAATAACTCTCTTTTCTAAAGCCTCATCAATTAGTTCTGGAAACTTTTGATTTACAAAAGAAAAGATCATTTCATTAGGCACAAACATGATCGCATAATCTAGAGTGTTTTCTTCAGGGCTAATATACTCAGAAACTTTAGTTATCTTTGTTTTTAAATCACGTTTGAACTGCAATAAATGCTCATTCCGGCTTTTTTTAGTCTCTGCAGTCGACATTTTCTGAATCTCAGAGTAAGGAAACTTAACATCAACAGGCACGAATCTTTCGTTAGGAAGTAACAGAGTAATATCAGGTTTCAAGTTAGAACTACCTAAGGTGGTTTGGCGTTGATAATGAACACCTTCAACAAGACCTTGAGAGGTTAAAAGATCTTCGATGATCCTTTCTCCCCAAGCACCACGTGTTTGGTTATTTGATAAGACTTTAGCTAATTGAGTAGTAGATGTTTCTAACTCTTTAGTAAGCTTACGATGCTCATCTATTTGCGTGGCTAATTTATCAAACTTTTGATTGCGATCTTTATCCAGTAACCTGATCTCTTTCTGCCTTTCAGTTAGATCTTCCTGCAACTGCTTAACCAAGCTTTCAATCATCCGCTGTTTGTTCTCTAGATCAGTCTTAATCGCCTCTTTTTCACCCTCTAAGACTTGCTTGCTTTGCTCAGCAATCTTTGTAGTACTCAAACTAAAAACTTTATGAACTAAATTCTCCACTTCTTGCTCAGATCCACGAGATGAAAGTTTTTTTTGTAAAAAAATGTATAAACTAATAAATCCTGAGACAATAACCCCTAAAATAAGTATCAAATCAATCGACATAGTTAGAGTATACTAGAGAAAATGAAAAAAGCTAAATCAAGATTAACTCCAGAAACAAAGAAAATAGAGATTAAAAAAAGAGCTACTCGTTCTTCTAGTTTAAAAGCCAAATATCTCAAGCACCTGCCATTATTATTACTAAGCTTACCTTTTTATATCGGGACTTATTTTATATTTAATAACATCTATCCAGACCAAATTAAAAATTTCATCTTACCCAATGCTTTCTTACCACTCCAAGGAATACTCTTCTTTGCCAATTTCTTTCTCTTTAGTTACTTATTGCTTAATACCAGACGAGGCTTAGAACTAGCAGTTTTCATTAGTGTATTTATATTTCTCAAACTACAAGGACTTATCAATTTCTCTTCAATCATCACCACTACCTTGATTATCTTGCTAGCTTTTGAACTAACTATTACTCTCTCAAAGAGAAAATAGAGTTATTTGATATAATAACGAGTAGTTTGAAACTATTAAACAGAAATAATTAATGCAAACCTCAAGTAAAAAACTCTCTAGAAAAAAACAACAAGAAATCACTCAACAGTTCATAACTCTGCTGGCCGATCTAAGACATCCTCATGAATGCCAAGCTTTCTTTGACTCTTTTTTAACTAAAACAGAACAAAGTGTTTTTACCAAGCGCCTAGGAATCATCTGGATGTTAAAAGATGGAAAATCTTACGAAGAAATTAAAAAGAAACTCAAGGTATCTAGCGCGACCATCTCATCTGTTGCCAATCAGCTCAAAGGTGAAGAAATTCAAATCATTGTCAGTAAGCTCAAAGTTAATGACTGGGCAAACAAATGGGCTAAGAAAATAACTAGTTATTTACCTCTTTAATTTCAAAGATAGCTCGTCTTCTTTAATACTAATTATCTATATATAATAGTATCCATGAATCACGGTCACGACACTTTCTATCTCACTACCACACTTCCCTATGTTAATGCAGCCCCTCATATTGGTTTTGCTTTAGAAATTGTGGCGGCAGATGTAATCGCTAGATACCAGCGAGATATTCTAAAAAAAGAAGTTGTTTTCAATACTGGGACTGATGAACACGGACAAAAAATCTATCAAAAAGCGGCTGATAATAAACAACCAGCCCAAGAGTATGTGGATGAATATGCAGCCAAATTTGATGACCTGAAAAAACTCCTTAACCTTAGCTATGACCACTTCATTAGAACTACAGATCCTGATCATAAAAAAGCAGCTCAAGAATTTTGGAAGCGATGCAACGAGAATGGATACATCTATAAAAGTGAGTACAAGACTAAGTATTGTGTCGGCTGTGAGCTAGAAAAAACTGACTCTGAGTTAGAAGAAGAAAAGTGTCCTCTTCATCCAAATAATGAACTTGAAGAGAGAGAAGAAGAAAACTATTTTTTCAAGTTTTCAGAATTTGAAAAACAACTCTTAAAACTTTATGAAGCCAATCCAGAGTTCGTTAAACCGGCGGGCAAACAAAAGGAAATAACTCAGTTTGTTAAACAAGGCCTTCAAGATTTTAGTATTTCTCGTCTCAAAGAAAAAATGCCCTGGGGTGTGCCCGTTCCAGGAGACGACAAACATGTAATGTATGTTTGGTTTGATGCTTTAGTTAACTATATATCTACGCTGGGATGGCCCAATGATAAAGATAATTTTGATAAGTTCTGGCCTGTTGTTCAATTAGCTGGTAAAGATAATCTTCGCCAACAATCTGCCATGTGGCAAGCAATGTTAATGGCAGCCGATTTACCTAATTCTAAACAAATATTGATCAATGGATTTATCAGTGTTGATGGTCAAAAAATGAGTAAATCATTAGGAAATGTAATCTCTCCTGCTCAAATGGTAGATAAGTATGGAGTTGATGGAACTAGATATCTCTTGATGAAGTTGGGACCATTTGGGACTGATATGGATGTTTCGTGGGAAAAACTTGATCAAACCTATACTGCAGATCTTTCTAATGGTTTAGGCAATCTTTGTTCAAGAGTAGCGAAGATGTGTGAGCAGCAAGACATCTCAATAAAAGAAGAGCCCATCATTAATAGTGATTTTTCAAAACTAATGAATAACTATGATCTAGGAGAAGGGGTATCCCTGATAACAGACTTGGTAAGTTCTGCAGATCAATATTTAAGTGATGAAACTCCTTGGAAAAAAGAGGGACCAGCAAAGCTAGAAATTTTAGTTGAGGTAGTTAAACAAATTAAAAACATTGCTACTGCCCTCCAACCTTTCATGCCAGAAACTTCGGCAAAGATACTGCTCCATTTCAGCCAAGAAAAAATTACTGCCTTGTCACCACTCTTCCCCAGACTCTCTTAGCCATGATTATCGATACTCATTGCCACTACAACCTCTCTCCTTTATACGAAGACTGGCAACAGCACTGGCAAAAGGCCCAACAGCATGGAATCAAGCAAGCAATCATCCCTGGATCTAATATCGAGACTAGCCGCCGATCAATTGAGATTGCTCAATGTGATAAGAATTTGCATGCAGCCATCGGAATTCACCCTAGTGAATACAATCACATCTCTGCAGCAGATTTACCAACAGTAGTAACTCAACATGCAGCCACTCTAGCAATGATGATTGATAATCCAAATGTAATCGCTATTGGTGAAACAGGACTAGATTACTATCGACTGGAAGATGAAGTCAGAGACCAAGCAATTAAAAATCAAAAAGCTGCTCTAAAAATGCAGCTTCAACTTGCTAATGAATTTAATAAAGTCCTAATTATTCACACCAGAGACAAAGGTGGTAAAAAAGAAAAGAATGATCAAGCCTATTGGGATGTCCTAAGTATTATCAAAGATAACTATCAATTTAAAAAACCTTTTATTCTCCATTGTGTATCTGGTCCTAAAGAATATATTAAAGAGGCTTTAAAGCTAGGAGCTTATATTGGGATTGGAGCAAACATCACTTACCCTAATGCTGATGAACTCAGAGAACTTGTAAAGCTGGTACCAAAAGAAAAGTTACTATTAGAAACAGATGCTCCATATTTACCCCCTCAAGAGTTTAGAGGCCAGACCTGTGAGCCTTACATGATAGAAAGAACTGGTGAGTACTTACAAGAAAAACTCCAATTTGATTTAGACCAAATTTACCAAAATAGCATTGCTATCCAAGACTAATCTCACAGTTCTCCACCTCATCCAACCCATTAATGATCTTAACTGCTTCTATCTCCATCGCTTCAATCAAACTTAATCTGGTTATGAAGACCAATGTCCAGTATTCACCCTCTACTTCTCCAAGCCTCTCAAGAGGCAATCCTTTAGCTTCAAGTTTGCCTATGACTGACTCTTGATCAGTACCCGCTTTTAGTCGAATAGGTATTTCAGTCATAGCTTAAATTCCTAAAAATATTACTATCTCAAATAGTATCATATGTCTTATTTTTTTTGTTCTAAAGACGATCCTCCTGTACAATACACTCCTAAATGATAAAAACTTATTTCCGAAGACACCCAATTCGGACAAGACGAGCTTTAGAGATCTTGCCAGGACTTTTTTCCTGGTCTCTAATTTTATTCCCTTTTTGGGGATCTTTTGTCTTTCCAGTTCTAGTTGCTTACTACGTAATCACATTTGCAGTTTACTGGCTGTATAGGTCTTTATCAGTTGCACTATTATCAATTCTAGCTCATTTTAAGATCAATGCCACCAAACAATTTGACTGGATTACAGATTTAAAACAACAGTTTCCTAAAAAATGGAAAACAATCCATCACATAATTATCATCCCCACTTATAAAGAGCCCCTTCATATTTTAAGAAGAACCTTAGCTTCTCTTGAACAACAATCTTTTCCCACGAAAAATATTCATGTAATGATCTCTTTTGAGGATCGAGAAGGAAAGCCAGCCAGAGAAAAAGCAAAAAAATTACAACAAGAATTTAAAGGTAAATTAGGACACCTTTGGATTACCTATCATCCTGATATTGAGGGTGAGGTTAAAGGGAAATCTGCTAATACTTCTTGGGGAGCCCAAGAAGCAAAGAAAATTTTAGTTGATGAGCTAAAACTGCCAATTGAGAATATTACCATTACTAGTGAAGACGCTGACGCAGTCATGCATCAACACTATTTTTCAAATCTTACTTACGAATTTTTAAACTCTGATAAACCTCATAACAAGGTCTGGCAAGGAAATATCGTTTTTTACAATAATATCTGGAGAGTCCCAGCTGCAATTAGAGTCATGGCTTCAATCTTTTCAGTTACCCAAATGTATATCCTAATGAGAAAAGATCGACTGATTAACTTCTCAACTTACTCCACTTCTTTAAAACATGTGGATGAAATTGGTTATTGGGACACTGACGTTATTCCTGAAGACTACCGAATGTTCTTTAAGTCATACTTTGCTAAAAAAGGAGATTTTGAGGTTGAGCCAATTTTCCTACCTATTTACCAAGATGCAGCTGAGTCAAACACTAGGATTGAAACTTATAAAAATCAGTATGAGCAACTCAAGCGCTGGGCCTGGGGAGCAAGTGATGATGCCTATATTATTCGTCAGTATGTACTAACTGAAGGCATCCCTTTTTGGGATAAAACCATTCGAGTCCTTAAGGTTGTTGAAGACCATTTCCTCTGGCCAGTTAATTGGTTTGCAGTAACAGTTTCAGCCATGCTGCCACCACTCTTAAATGAAGATTTTAATCGCACCATGATAGGTAAGACTTTACCTCAGGTAACTTCTTTTCTACTCACTCTTTCCTTAGTCTCAATGCTCGTAATTTTCATTATTGATGCTATTAATAGACCACCACACCCAAAGAAAAGGAACATTCTTTCATATATCTCACAACCGCTTGAGTTTTTGATTCTCCCTATTGCTGGGTTCTTTTTCTCTGCTCTACCAGGAATAGATGCTCATACTAGATTGATGCTGGGTAAGTATATTGAGTACAAGGTTACAGAAAAGGTCTAGATTCCAAGAAAATTTTGCTGCATAATGTATTTATGTTTAAATTAGCAAAAAAATTTGATGGTTGGCTCCACTCCCATCTCTGCCTCCTCGTAGCATTAGTCTTACTCTTAGCTTTAAGAATTCCCAACTTTTTTGAACCTTATTGGTATGGAGATGAAGGCATCTACTTAACCATTGGAAATGCTATTCGTAATGGTGAGAAGCTCTACACCGACATTGTTGATCATAAAACTCCTATTATCTATTATCTGGCCGCTGTCCCCACCCAACTCTCTTTTAGATTTTTGACAGTAGGTTGGATGATTGTGAGTACGATTGCTTTTTATAATTTAGCTAAAAAACTATTTAAAAATAGGGTTTCGATTGGATTAGCTACAACTTCTTTTGCCTTTTTGACCTCTGTTCCTTGGTTTGAAGGTAATATTCCCAATGGGGAGTTGTTTGTGATGGGTTTTGTTCTAGTAGGTGCATGGATTATGTCTGATACTAAGATCTTCAAAGAGTTCTTAGAGAATAAAAAGCCATCATTAAAAATTAAGAATCCACTCAGACTTTATATTGCGGGTTTCTTATTTGGATTAGCCATCTTAACCAAAGTTCCTGGATTGTTTGATGTTGCTGCTTGGTTAGCAGTTTTTTGGTTTGCACTCACAAATAAATCCGAGATGTTTATCAAATCTCGCTCACAATGGTTGAAGTCTTTAAAGAATATATTCCTACATCTATTCATAGTCTTACTAGGAGTAGTGACCCCAATTCTACTTTCTATAGCTTATTTTGTAGCTATCGGCTCTGGCCAGGATTATCTACAATTTGGATTACTCTATAATTTTCATTATGCATCCAACTGGAGCCTTCCTTTTAGTAACCCATTTTTAGTCCAGCTCTTTACTCTCCAAGGTAAAATTTTAGTTGCTGCGTTAATATACTTTGTTCTAACAATCAAAACCAAGTGGTTTAAACCTCATCAACAGATCATATTTGGCTGGTTTATTCTCTCTTTAGTTGGAGCTTTACTCTCTAATAGACCCTATCCTCATTACTTCCAACAGCTGGTGCCAGCACTGACCCTCTTGATAGGCAATATGGTAGACACCTTCATGACTAAGAGTTCAAAATCAAAGAAGAAGTTTGATTTTAATACTTTACTCAGCTTAGTACTACTAGTTTTATTTGTCGGCTCTTTAAAACTACTTAATTTTGGTGCTTATCCTTCTTTGGAGTATTATCAAAAATTTTATAAGTTAGTCACTAATAAGATGACCAAACAAGAATACAACCAATCTTTTAATCATTTTATGGATGATAACTATGAGGCAGCTGAAATAATTAAACAATCTGGAGTTGATGAAATATTTATTTGGGGAACCAATCCAATGTTATATGCTCTTTCCCAAACTAATCCTACAGGAAGATTCACCGTTTCATTTCATATCAAAGACCTTAAGGTTTATGAAGAGACATTAACAGACTTTAAAGATAAGAAGCCTATGTTTGTAGTTGTTATGAATGATGAACATGAAGAACTATCTGGATTAGATGAATATCTCCAAAAATATTATGTGCTTAACTCCAACTTTACTCACTTTTCTTTGTGGAAACGCCTGCCAGAATTAGTCTCTCTAGGCACACTATGAGTTATTCCAGAATCCCTAAGTATTTAAAAACACCAGTTTTGTTTTCTTTTTTAATAACAATGTTGCTGGTTTTAACTACTCTGGTTTTCTTTTTTAGAGTTCAGCCACAGATTCCAATCTTTTATTCATTAGCTAGAACTTCACAACATCTAGCTTCCAAACACTGGCTATTTTTATTTCCCAGCATCTCTCTTATCATCAACCTACTCCACCTGCTAATTATCAGACTAAGTAGGTCTACTAATAAGTTATTGTTACAGTTATTTGCTGGCACTACCATGGTGATGCAGCTACTTCTAGGATTAGCTTTACTAAGAATCTTAATTATTATTACTTAAATAAGTTGTATGTGGCTATTCATTATTTCTTTAACTATCAGCGCTTTAATTGCACCTTTAGTGATTAATCTCTATCAGAAAAATAATTGGCTTGATGATCCTAAAAAGCTAAAGCATGCTAAAAAAACTCATTTAAAACCTGTTCCTAGAGGTGGCGGAATAATTGTTTTTACTGGAATATTAATAACAGCTTTGCTTTTTTTACAAATTGATAAGTATTTAATTGGGATCTTGGCTGGTGGTCTAATCCTTGCCATTGGAGGGACTCTGGATGATATCTTTGATATTCATCCTCTCCTCAGATTAGGAATCAACACCTTAGCAGCTCTAGTTGTGGTGGGATCAGGAATTGGAATTGCTTATGTTTCTAACCCATTCTCAGAAGGAGTAATTCATCTCAATCAACCTCAAATACCAATCTTTCTATTTGGAAAGATGAGGACAATTTGGATATTAGCCGATTTATTTGCCCTCATATTTATTATCTGGAATATGAATATCGTTAACTGGTCAAAAGGGGTCGATGGACAACTTCCTGGATTTGTCAGCATCGCAGCCATGATGATCGGCTTTTTATCCTATCAATTTATTGATGACCCAACACAGTTTAATACTGCTCACCTTAGCTTTATTGTGGCAGGATCCTTCCTAGGCCTTCTTATTTGGAATTGGTATCCTCAAAAAGTTATGCCCGGTTATGGAGCCGGATCACTAGCTGGATACTTTCTAAGTATCTTAGCTATCCTCTCCGGAGCTAAAGTTGCTACTACTTTAATGGTTCTGGCTATTCCCACCGCCGATGCCATCTTTACCATATCGAGAAGAATTATCGCCGGCAAGTCTCCTTTTTGGGGAGACAGAGGCCATCTTCATCATAAATTATTAGATGTTTTAGGCTGGGGAAGAAGAAGAATTGCCATTTTCTATTGGTTATCCAGCTTGGGGCTAGGCTTACTCTCGCTTCGTTTAAACACATGGGGTAAGATAATTACACTATTATTAGTAATGAGTTTAGTTTTCGGATTTTTAATTTGGGCTAAACTCAAGCAATCAACCCTAAATGAACCTAAAAAATAGCACTGTTTTCTATATCCTTAAATCTGCTCGCCCTCAACAGTGGATCAAAAATATAGCTCTTTATGCAGCTTTAGTTTTTTCTGGATTCTTTTTTTATAACCCTACTGATGATTGGCCTTATGTAGTAACTGTTACTCTAGCAGTGATAGTTTTTTGCATCTTAACTTCATCTATTTATATTATTAATGATGTCATCGACTATGATGCAGATCGAAAACATCCTTTCAAAAAGAAAAGACCAATCGCCTCTAATAAACTTCCCATCCCTGTTGCCTTGTTTGTGTCCTTTGTCGGTCTAAGTATTGTCTTTCTTAGCTCATTTTGGTTCACCTCATTCTTCAGAGTGATGGTGATTGCTTACTTTTTACTGCAGATTACTTATGCCACTAAACTAAAACACATCCCTATTCTGGATGTTGTTTCTATTGCAACTGGATTCTTGATTAGAATCTATGCTGGTGCAGTGGTAGTAAACTTACACATGAGTGTCTGGTTTCTACTAACAGTTGTCTCTGCTTCACTCTTTCTAGCCGTAGGGAAGCGACAAAGTGAAAGAACTTTATTGGGAGACAAGATTAGTGATTTAGGAGAAACTAGAACCTCTCTCAAAAGATATAGCCAACGTCTTTTAGATCAATACACAGGCATGTTTGCAAACGCTACTTGGCTATCATATGCATTATTTACTTTCCAAGATGAGACCATTAGACCTGATGATAGGTTTGCCACTTTTTATGGAATCCTCCCTCGAACCCTTCAATCACAAAAACTATTAATGTTGACTGTCCCCTTCGCTATCTACGGAGTAATGAGATATCTTCATCTGGTTTATGAAGATAACCAAGGAGAATCGCCAGAGAAGGTCTTGCTTAGAGATAAACCTTTGCTAATAACTGTTTTTTTATTAAGTATTTCAGTCATGACTATTATTTATGTGTTGAGCTAGTTTTCAAATGAAACTTAAATTTGGACCGATTATCTTAACTGTAATTCTATTTTTTGCTTTTATCACTCGCGTCTATCGACTTCATGTGCCAGATCGTTATATCTTCGATGAGGTTTATCATGTAATCACCTCAAAATTAATCGCTGCCAATGATCCTCGAGCATTTGAGTGGTGGCATGGAGCAATTGAGCCCAATACAGCCATAGACTGGCTTCATCCTCCTCTAGCAAAATATACACAAGCCATTTTCATCAAAATATTAGGAAGTAGTAGTTTCTCTTGGCGATTTAGCTCAGTTTTGTTTGGAGTTGGAGTAATCTGGGCAGTTTATAAACTAAGTCAAGATCTTTTCGACAATCAAAAACTCAGCCTACTAGCAGCTGGATTAGCTTCTTTAGACGGCTTACTGTTAGTTCAATCAAGAATCACCATGAATGATATCCATGTGACCTTCTTTATTCTCTTAACATTAATCTCATATCTTAAGTACAAAAAAGATCCTCAAAAAAAAGAATTTAGTTGTAACCGGCCTGGTAGCTGGTCTGGCTATGGGAAGTAAATGGTCTGGATTATTTGCTCTGCTAATAGTCTGGCTTTCTGAAGGGATTGAGTGGCTTAAAAAAATAGTCAGCAAAAAGGCCAAGTGGGAGCAACTCTTAGAACATGGGTTATTAATGATTCTGACTTTGGGACTACTGCCAATGACAGTTTATCTGTCTTCATATGGGCAGATGTTTTTACAAGGAAAAGACTGGAATCACTTTACTAAACTCCACCAACAAGTTTGGTGGTATCAAACTAATCTAGAGGCTACTCACAACTATCAATCCCAGCCATGGCAGTGGTTTCTTAATCTTAAGCCCGTTTGGTTTCACGTTGACTACTCAGATAAAAATCACATTGCCAATATTTATTCTGTGGGCAACCCTACTTTCCATTTTGTCGGGGTGACAATAGTTATTCTTTCAGTGCTTTTTCTTGCCTTCAACAAGATCACAAGCCAATCAAATAAAAAGTTAGGTAACCTAAACTGGCTATTAGTTACCTATTTCTTTTTATGGCTACCATGGCAGCTGTCACCCCGGATTATGTTCTTTTACCACTACACTCCGGCAGTGCCTCTATTGAGTATCTTGATGGCCTACTGGTTTATTAAAATTTGGTCAATTAAAGTCAAAGGGGATGAGATTGGTTGGAATAAAATCCTAGTATTAGTTTTGATATTATTAATAGGAACTACTTTTATAATTTGGTATCCCCACTGGACTGCTATCCCAATGTCTAAAAGCTTTGTAAACAATGTCTACTTTTTAATCCCTAGCTGGAAATAACTCAATCTATTTCTAAAAACTTGAGATTTCTAATCTCTGTCATGACCTGTCTAATAAGTTGCTTTAAATCATCAACATCCTCATCCTTTAAAGAGAAGCTGCGTTTAACCAATTTTCCGCTACTATTTGGCTCTACAAAGTCAAACTCTCCTTCGGTTACAGTTGGAATAAAAGTTTCATCTAAATCAGTTAAGAGCTTATAAAATAACAACTGTCTTTTATATGGACCACGAATGCTTTCTGGAAGCTGCTGTTCTCTTTCTGAAAGACCTGCTGAGGCAATCTTACCTTCAATATAGTTTTTAGATTTAGCCTTACCAGTCTTATAATCAATCACTTTAACTGTTTTATCAGCTTTATCTACCCAATCTACTCGGTCAATTCTACCTGTTAAATGAATGTCATCAAGGATTGTCTTGCTCCAACCAAATCCAAAAAACCTTTCAATAAATAGTGGCTCAACCTTACTCTCTTCTACTTGTTCATAGTATTGGGTCAAAATTTCCTTACCATAACTAAGTCTTCGCTTGAAGTTAGCTGCTGTCATCAATTCTTTAGTCAAAGACTCTTCAAACTCTTTAAGAACCTCATCCAAAGGAGTCTTATGTTGGTTCTCTAAAATGTTCTTAAAAAGTTTTTCTAGAGCCTGATGCATTGCACTCCCAAAAGCCATTGGCTCTGGCTTAGCTCGAGGAACTCTAAGCAGAACATTATCTATAAACTCTGCTGGATCACGAAGATATATATTCAAAGCAGTCACTGAAAGTTTAAAATCCTTTATTAATTGTTGGTAAAAATCATTTTCAGAGTGCGATGGAGCTTGCTTAGGATCACTGCTTAGTAATCGAGCTAGATAATCATCCGCTTGAGTAATTAATTCTGGAGATTCCAGTTTATTGGACTTAACTTCTAGATTTCCTTCCTTATCAGTTAGTTCCTCAATGAACATACTGTTAATCACCTCTTTAGTTCTATTATCAGTGATAACCGTATCTGGAGAAGAGATCACAAACTTCTTTTTGGCTCTAGTAAGGGCCACATAAAATAAACGTCGCTCATCCTCATTTTGCTCTTTTGAAGATAAATCGGTATTTTTAAGTAAGCCTGATGGAAGAGGCAATAATTCTCGAACTCGATTATTACCCCACTTCCCATCTAAACAGTGAAGTAAAAATACATAGTCCCACTCTAAGCCTTTAGCTTTGTGAACTGTTGATAAGTGAACAGCATTTTGTTTGATGTTAAGATCTTCAACATTAAGTCTGATTCCATGATCCTGCATAGTAGCAATGGCTGCTAAAAATTCTTTCAGCTTCAAACCAACTCTGCTCTGAGCGAGTGCTTTTACTTCTCTAAATAAAGAATTTACATAGGTTAGTAACTCAGTTTTTAAGTCTGAAGCTAGAACCCAATCTAAGAATCCACTTTCATTGATTACCCTTTCAAACCACTCTGGAAAAACTACTACCGCATCCAATGATCCCCACCCGCGTAACCTAGACAAAAAACTAGTTAATTGTTCAAACTCCAGTGGAGTAACTTTCTCTCCTAAGTCGTACTTACTAAATGCCTCAAAGCCAGTTTCAATCAACTCAAAGATACTCAGCTTAGCCTTTCCAGCAGCTCGACCCAGCTTCATTACTAATACTGGATCTAAACCCAACCATTCATAACGCATTACTTCGTAAAGTCGTTCATCCTCTTCTGCAGTTTGCACATCATCAATCACCTGAATAAAGGTTAAAAGTTGACGAATAACTTCATTTTCTAAAAGATCATTTCCCCCATCAATTTCATAGGCTAGTCCCCACTTATCTAGTGTTTCTTTAATTTCTTGAGCGTCTCTATTGTGACGATATAAAACTGCAACTCTATCTAATGGGACTTGTTGCTGTTGGAGCTTTTTGATTTCCTCAGCAACAAAAATTGTTTCCAGTGTCTGAGAGGGAGCTTGATAAGTGTTGATCGCGTCAACTTCTTTGAACTTACTTTTTAATGGCTCAGTAAATGAAAAATCAGCTAACTCTATACCTGCTTCAGTCAATTGGTTATGTCGAATTAGTTTAGCTGCCCCGTTATAAATATTCTGAGAACAACGATAACCAATCTCTAAAGTGATTACCTGGGCAGAATTATACCGATGAACAAATCCCAACACATTTTCCACTGAAGCTCCCTGGAAACGATAGATTGATTGGTTAGGATCACCAACTACAAAAACGTTAGCTTGATCACCCCAATAGGAGGCTAGTTGATCTACAACTTTGTTTTGGGCTGAGTTAGTATCTTGATACTCATCTACTAAGAAATAGTGCAGATTCTCTTGATACTCACGTAGTAGAAGTTCATGCTTTTCAAAGGCTTCAACCACTAGTGCAATCATGTCATCAAAATCAAACCTCAAGCTAGAACGGAGGCGTTGCTGATACTTTTGATAGACCTCAATCAACTCCTGCCACTTAATTAAGTTACGCTCACGCTTAGCAAGCTGAGTTTTATTAAGTTCTTCTCTTTCAACCTGAAGTTGTTGTTCTTCTTCTTTAACTATCTTGGAGAAATCATCTGGTAGGAAACCTTCTCTTTTGAGATTAGAGATCGCAAACATCAAATCAGTTAAATAAAAATGAGGACGATTAAGAGGTTTCAAGACTTCTAAATCAGAATCATCAATTATTTTTTGAAAAAGATCATATCTTTCTAGATCACTTAAAGGCTCACTGCCACGATCAATTGGGAAATACTCTGGATGCATCTTAATTATCTGTGAACAGAAAGCATGGAAAGTGCTGATCTGAACATAGTAACCAGTCTTACCAATCATTCTTACCAATCTTTGTCTCATCTCTTTAGCAGCTGATTCAGTAAAGGTTAGAGCCAAGATTGAGCGTGGATTAGTGTCTGTTTTAAGTAAGATATTAGCAATTCTGGCAGCTAAAACTTGAGTTTTGCCTGTCCCAGGACCAGCCACTACCATCACTGGACCTTCAATGCTATCCACTGCTTTTTTTTGTTGAGGATTAAGGCGTTTATAAATAGCCTGGAACTGATCTGTCATTGGCATTACGGCTATTGTAGCACTTATAAATTGGCAACTAAGTCTCTGAAACTCTCAGAAACTCCTGGAAAATCTTGACTTAAAAACTCTTCTTTTGTTACCCACTGATACCCAACTATTTCTTCATTGGCGGGGTTGTGATTAAAGTCTAGTTTAAATTCTTTAGGTGGGGTGCAGATAAAAGTATGACAAACTATTTGATGTTTACTGTAGTCAGAGATAGTTAAAGAAGAAGAACAACAACTTCAGGTTGAAAGACTTCTAAATCAGAATCATCAATTATTTTTTGAAAAAGATCATATCTTTCTA
>CAZHLX010000016.1:0-16426 GCA_964533345.1 uncultured Pseudomonadales bacterium | reverse complement strand
GTATAAAATTACTCTTTTTCCCTCATAAACTAAATCTTTCTCATAGAGTTGTTTAAATCCCCACCAAACGGACTCCATAAAACTGCAGTCCATAGTTTTATAGTTGTTCTTAAAGTCTACCCATCGACCTAATCTGCCGATTATTTTTTCCCATTCTGTATCTAGTCTTAAGACTTCTCTTTGACAAGCGTTGTTAAATTTATCGATTCCGAGTTCTTCGATTCCTTTTTTTCCACCTTTAATTTCTAATTTCTGTTCGATCATATTCTCAATTGGTAAACCATGGCAGTCCCATCCCCAGACTCTTTCTACTCGGTAGCCTTTCATTGTCCAGTAACGGGGAACCACGTCTTTAGTGGTAGAAGCAAGTAGGTGGCCGTAGTGGGGCATGCCAGTTGCAAATGGAGGTCCATCATAAAAAACATAGGCTTGATCTTCAGATCTAAGCTCAATGCTTTTTTTGAAAGTCTCGTTATCTTGCCACCACTCAAGAGTTTCCTCTTCGATTTTAGGTAAATCTGGTTGTTGGTTAAGATCTTTAATTTTTGGCATAAAAAAACCCTCTATTTAGATTAGTATAGAGGGCTCATCTGAGCGGTACCACCTCATTTTATGCTTCTTTAACTGCTATTACGGGCTTACCCGAAGAGTTCTAATTACCTAGGTAGGTGTTCTTCTCTTACCTTGCTTGGTGATAATCAAGCTCAAATGGTTTTATATTAGATAGTAGGTATTGTAAAGGAAATGACTTGGTTTGCCAAATTTATTACGAGAAATGATTAATCATCATCAAATGCTTCTTGTAGTTTTTCGATAGTTTTTTCTGGGATGTTGAATTTACCAGTTAATCTTCTCATTTCATCTATTGCCTGAGCAACATTACTATAATTACCATTTCTTAAATCTGCACACACAATTGAAGCGGCTTTGCTCATATGCATGCTTCCTGCTACTTCATTTCTGGGTCTGCTCATATTGAGAGCTCCTTTCATTTAATTTTGTCTTAAAAAGGCAGGAATCTCAAACTCATCTTCAAACTCATTCTCTTCAAGAATTGAGTTAGTTTTATCATCTCCAGTTGGAGATGATTTTTTACTATCATCATTTTTGTCATCAGAATTATTAAAAGGTTTTGAATCAGTGATTTGAGAATTTGTCTGTGGTTGAGTCCAACTACCTGGGGCACGATCAATCTTAGGAGTTTTATTTTCTTCTTGAGCTGCCTCTGATCTGATCTTATCTTGAGATTGTTCTCCGTAGGCACCAAACATATTTCGAGTGTTATATTGATAGCCATCAAAACCTGTTGCAATGACACTAATCTTAACGTTTGTGCCCATATCTTTATCAATTGTGGCTCCAAAAATAATATTGGCATCTTCATCAGCAGCATTAGCAATGATGGCTGAAGCATCAGAGACCTCAGTCATAGTCATATCTTCACCACCAATAATGTTGTAGAGGATACCCTTTGCTCCATCGATTGATATTTCAAGGAGAGGTGAGGAAATAGCCATACGAGCTGCAGTAGCTGCTCTATTTTCTCCACTTGCTTCACCAATCCCCATGAGGGCGCTGCCAGACTCAGTCATGATTGTTTTAACATCAGCAAAGTCAACGTTTATAAGACCTGGAACAGTAATCAGATCTGAGATACCCTGAACACCCTGTCCTAAGACATTGTCTGCCAATCTAAAAGCGTCAAGGAGAGTCATCTTCTTATCAACTACTTCCATCAGCCGCTGGTTAGGGATAACAATTAAAGTATCAACTTTATCTTTAAGTTCTTCAATTCCCTCCTCAGCAGTTCTCATTCGATGAACACCTTCAAAAGCAAAAGGTTTAGTTACCACAGCAACAGTTAGGGCGCCAGCATCCTTAGCAATTTCAGCAATAACTGAAGAAGCTCCAGTTCCAGTGCCTCCTCCCATTCCAGCTGTAATAAAGACCATGTCTGAATCAAACAAGATATCTTTAATTTTCTCTTTACTCTCATCAGCAGCGACTCTACCCACTTCCGGATCAGCTCCAGATCCTAAACCTTTGGTAAAATTTTGTCCAATTTGAAGTTTTGTTTCTGCTTTTGAAGTAAGTAAAGCTTGAGCATCAGTATTAACGGAGATAAACTCAACTCCATCAATTTGCCCTGATTCAATCATTGAGTTGACTGCGTTTCCACCACCACCACCAACTCCCAGAACTTTAATTTTTGCAAAAGTGGTATTGGAAGGTTTAACTAAGGCCATAAAAGTGATTGAAATTTGATTTTAATTAGTAAAATTAATTAGTCAAAGTGTATCATATATTACTAGCTAGGGCATGAGTGATTTAAAGAAGGAACCGATTTTTTCAGCAGGTTTTCCTCCTAGGATAGGTTTGAGAAAAGAACCAAGATCTATTCCTCCTCCCATAGATGTTCCCTTGCTATGTTGACGACCATATTCCAAAAGACCGATACTATTTACGAATGAGGGCTTATGAATGTCCATGGTTAAACCCTTAATTTCTTTAGGCATCCCAATTCTAGCTGGAAGATTTAAAATTCTCTTAGCAACCTCTTTAATCTCAACAGTCTCTGCTCCACCTCCAGAAATGATAACTCCAGCTGGAACTACTGGAATAAGATTATGTTGGTCAAGGATTTTTTCTACCATAGAAAAAACCTCTTTCATCCTTGGGATCATTATGCCCTCAACAATTTTTTTCTTGGAAAGATTTTCTACAGATTCGTAAATTCCCATCTCAGCGAGGTCAATCACATCAGCCTGTTTCTTTCTTTTAGAAAACTCTTCTTTAGTCTCACCAGGTTTTGGTTTTTTAATCTTGTCATTATTAGCTGTTAATCCAAGTTTTATCTTCTCAGCTGTTTCTAAGCTGACTCTACACCCAAGAGCTATATCTTGAGTAATATGTCTGGCACCAATTGGCAGAGCTGCTGACAGCTCAAGGGTTCCCTCTACAAATACAGAAAGAGAAGTTGATCCAGCTCCAATATCTACCACCACTACTCCGAGCTCTCGTTCTGTTTCTGAAACCACCACTTCAGCAGCAGCTAGCCCTGAGAAAACAAAACCATCCACGTTTAATCCTAAGTCATGAACACACTTCTCTAAGTTTTTAAGAGCTGTGGTCATACCGGTGATGATATGGGCTTCTGACTCAAGCCTAACACCATTCATTCCTACTGGGTCTTTGATACCCTCTTGAGAATCAACCTTAAAGTCTCGTGGGATGACATGTATTACAGTTCTATCAGCTGGTAAAGAAATTGCTCTAGCTGCTTCAATTACCCGATCAACATCTTGAGAAGTTATCTCTTGATTGGGTGAGGCTACTGCTACAACACCTTTTGAATTTTGTGATTTTATATGAGTTCCTGAAACTGAGATATAAGCACTTTTGACATCAAATCCAGCCATTCTTTCAGCTGCATCTAGACTCTCAGTCATAGTAGCAACAGCTTTCTCTAAATCTACAATCTGGCTCTTTCTAATTCCTAAAGAAGGGACAGCAGCAACCCCCTTTACTTGGAGTTGGTTTGTCTCTTCATCAATGGTGGCAATTAGGGTGGTACATTTATCAGTACCTAAATCAATAGCAGTAATTACGCGAGAACGAGGCATATACTTGATAATAACAGAAGAAAGAAACAACTGTCGAGTCTCAAGAAGGACTTAATTGAGTGTTTTCAACACTGGGAATTTAAATCTAAGATCAATTGTATTGATTTGAAGATCAATTGCTCCTAAATCAAGATCTTCTAAGATAATTGCCAGTTTAATTACTTGGCTTTCTAAATTATCTTTTTGGACTATGGCAACTAAGTTGTTTTTTAGCAGGATCTCTATCTGTTTCTGACCAATAATATCAATTTCTAAATAAGAAATTTTTTCTTCGGCCAAGAATCTAATTAGATTTAAGTTTAAATTATGAAGTTCATCTGTTACCTGCTGGCTCTCAATAGGATCTTCCCAATTCTTAATATTTATTGAAGGTAGATTTTGTTGGGTATCTACTTGCTGAGTAAGACCATTTTCAGCAACGAGTAGTGTTTTCTCTTGATTATTGATATTTATGAAATAGCTATTTGGTTTATGTGAGAAATCTAGATTAATTTGGTTAGGCCAATATTTACTAATAGACTCAAGTTGGTAAAGGTTAATATTCAAAAGTTGAATTTCCTTTTCTAAGGATGAGAAGAAGAATGACTTTGATTTAAGTGACTCTATCTCTTGGGTTAGCTCACTTGGGCATTCTTGATTGTTTAGCTGACACTCAATCTTATTGATTTTTAATATTGGAAATGAAAGTTGAGTTGCTGCCACCAAAAGAGCAACTATTAATAAGACAATAATAAACGCCAGAGTTCTACGTGGCATGAGCTAATTCAATTAGTAGCTGGTATATTTTTTTTGCTGCATTTAGTTCTAGCTCAATTGATTGAAGTTTTTTTCTAATTTGAGAATGTTGTTCTTCTAACAAACTAAGTTTTTCTAAAAGAGCTTCTTTGGAAATCTCACTCTGACGTAAGATGAGAGCTGCTCCCTTTTGAGTTAATTCTTCGGCATTTTTTAATTGCTCATCATGATGCGAACTAGGGAGAGGAATAAATATGGTAGGTATATTTTTAATAGTTAACTCCATAACTGTATTTGCACCTGCTCTTGAGATAGCAGCATGAGAATTATCGTAGATCCAGGACATATCTTCACTACTTGCCCATTCTTGAATAAAATAGTTGCTTTGCTGATTACTGGAAAGTTGTTTTTTTATTGATTCAAGCTTAACCTTATAATTTGAGTCTTTATTGGAATTTCCACAGAGATGGATAACAGTCCATTTATGAGTCAGTTGATCGATGGCTTCTTCTACTATTTTGTTAATCGCTTTAGCTCCTTGACTACCTCCAGTTATTAGAAGAATTGGTCTTAGTTTGTTAGTTGAGATCCATTGGGGTTTTGTGGGTTTAGGGTCAAGTAGCTCAGGTCTAATGAGGTTTCCAGTGAGATGAGTTTTTGTTTTGGGAAAGTATGCTCTTGATGAGGGATAAGATATTGCCACTTCATCTGCTAATTTAGATATAAATTGATTTGCAAAGCCTGCAGCATGAGTTTGTTCGTGTGTAAGTATTTTAGTCTTAGTAATTTTAGCGGCAATGGATAGAGGGATGGCTAAATATCCCCCAAATGAGACAAAAACATCTGGCTTTTCTTTAATGAAAATATTAAGTGCAGCTGTGATAGATCTGATAAGAACTATAGGGAAGAGTATTTTTTGCAAGAATGACTCATTCTTGATAGTTTTAGTTGCTTTAAGATGAAGAAACTCAATTTCTCTTTTTTCAACTTCATTTCTTTCTTGAGCCAGCTGTTTTAGTTTTTTTTGACTAAAAATTCTCCCTACAAAAATTACTTTGTCTTGAGGGTAATTCTCTTTAATAAAATCAATTAATGCTAAAGCTGGAGTTAAATGACCACCAGAAATAATTATCTTCATAGCTTTAATTATACTCTTTAGCAATTCTTAAAAGAATGCCATTCGCAATTAAGAGCATAACCAGAGATGATCCACCGTATGAAATGAATGGCAGTGGCAAACCAGTGAGAGGAACTAGAGCGACGACAGCAGCTAAATTCAGAAGAGTTTGGGCTCCAATCCAGACAACTATTCCCCAGCCTAATAATTGAGGAAAAGGGTCTGTGGCAGTGTTAGCAATTTTAGAACTAACAAAAAAATAACTTCCGAAGATTAGTATTAAAACACTTGATCCTACAAAGCCAACTTCTTCTGCAATGATCGCAAAGATAGAATCAGTACTAGCTTCTGGTATGTAGGAGAACTTCTGTCTAGAATTACCTATCCCCTGACCGAAAACACCTCCTCTACCTAAAGCCAAAGTTATTTGACGCATATGAAATCCTGATCCGAGTGGATCAGCTTGGGGATTTAGAAATGTATCTAATCTTTCTTTTCTATAACTAGAAGACAAGATAGCAATAGATAAAAGAAGAATAGTTATTCCTGAAATTCCAATAATATGCAACATTTTTCCTCCGGCAATAAAAAACATCCCAAATGCAGTGATTCCTAGAATGAGTAATGATCCTAAGTCCGGCTGAAGTAGCAACAAGATAGCTGGTATCCCGGTAGTAAAAAGAAAAGGGAGAGTTCTTTGATGCTGACTCAACCAACTAGCAAAAAATATAATTAAAGCAAGTTTAAATGGCTCTATTGGTTGAAATCTTAATTCTCCCAAAAATATCCAGCGATGAGCCCCATTTAATTCTTTACCTAATCCTGGGATAAAGACCATTAATAAAAGAGTAATTCCAATGATAAAAATGGGTGCAGCCAATTTTTTCCATAGGGAGAGAGGAATTAAGCTAGTGACAATCATTAGCATTATTCCTAATCCAGCCCAAGCAAGATGTTGTTTTAAGAAATGATATTGATCATCAAAGGTGTGAAACGCCTCTGCTACTGAGGCATCAAAAACAAATAATATCCCCAAAAAAGTTAAAGCTAAAACTAATCCAGTTAGCCAATTTTTCTTGTTTAAGAGAGATTTTTTTTTACCCATGGTAGTTTTAAATAACTGCCAGCCAAACTCCAAATAAAGTAAGCATAATTTGGACTAACCATGCTCTTTGCACAATCTTAGGCTCTTCCCATCCATAATTTTGCAGAAAAAGATGAAATGGAGCAGCAGGAATAATCTTTTTACCACGATATCTTTTTGATAATAGTTGAGCTGCTGAGCTAGCTATCTCTAGGACGAAGATAAACCCAATAATGGTGAGAGCAACAACTTTTCCAAGTAGCAATCCAACTACAGCCAACGTGGCACCAAATGAAAGTGCACCTACATCCCCCATAAATATTCTAGCTGGAAAAACATTAAAGTATAAAAAAGAGACTAATGACCCTAGCCACATAGCAATGAAAATAGCTAAAGGGACGTCTAGTATAGAGGCTGATAAAAACCAGAGGCCAAAGAGTGAAATCATTAGAATTCCAGATGCCAGTCCATCTAAACCATCAGTAATATTAACGGCATTAGTAAAGGCAATGATGACAAAAGTTGCAAAAGGGATGTAGAAGATACCAAGCTCGAAAGTGCCAATAAATGGAATGTGGAGAATAGATATTCCTAAAGAAAAATAAAGCATTGAAGCGACAATTAAGGCTAGAATTATTTGTAGAGCTAGCTTAGCTCTCATCCTAATTCCAAAAAACCCACTCTGTTTAAAACCAAAAAACTTTTTGACATCATCATATAATCCCAAGATAGAAAACGACAAAAAAGTAAAGAAAAGAATATTTATTTCTGATTGAGCATTTTGATAAACACTAGTCACATCAATTCCAAATAATCTCAGAATAGGCATAACACTAGCAAAAAGGATTGAAACAACGATTATTACTAATAATCCTCCACCGACAGGTGTGCCAGCTTTTTGAGAGTGATGTTTATCAAAAATAGGTGTTCTTTTGCCAAAAGCATCTTTTGTAATCTGGTTAGCTCTTTGAAACTTTATTTTATAAAGCAGATTAATAAAAGGGACAATCGAGATGCTAGTCACGATAAACGAAAACAACAAAAGACCTAAAAGTAATGCCATAAGTATAGTCTAATCTAATCGTTTGATATTCGCACCCATAGTTTCAAATAGCTCTTCTAGTTTTTCATAGCCACGATCAATATGGTTATCTGGATCATTAAGAATTGTTTCTCCCTCAGAGATCATTCCTGCAATCATTAGAGTTGCTCCATGCCTGAGATCTTTTACAGTAAACTCTCCTCCTTTGAGCTTGGCTGGTCCAGATATCTTTGCAGCGTGGTTATCATCAGGCCTGACATCTTCTAAGTTGAAGTTGTAGATATCTTGTGGGTTTTCAACTTCGGGATTAAATAGTTCTATCTTAGCTCCCATATCTATTAAGGCTTGAGTGTAATCAAATCTTCTTTGAGAGACAGTCTCATGAATGATGCTTTCTCCTTTTGCTTGGGTGATTAGAGTGGTCCAGAGAGGTTGCCAATCAGTCTTAAATCCTGGGTGAGGGGCAGTTGTTAAATCAGTTGCTATTAGGGGCTGTTTATAATAAAAGCGAATACCAAACTCTCCAAGTTCATAGCCTCCACCAATATCATCTAGCTTCTCTAAGAAGGCAATTAGGTCTTGAGTTTGAGTATTCTCAACAATAATATCTCCTTTTGTAGCGATGGCAGCACAAGCAAAAGATATAACTTGGTTCTGATCAGGCATTATCTTATGAATTGAACCTTCCAGCTTATCGACCCCATGGATTTCAATAGTTCTAGGCTTAGTTCTTTTTATTTTTCCACCCATACTATTTAGAAATTTAATTAAGTCATCAACCTCAGTCTCTTCAGCTGCATTCTCTAGAATGGTAATTCCTTTGGCTTTGACAGCAGCCATGATCAGAGTCTCTGTTCCTGTGTGAGTGTTTTTTTCAAACTTATAGTGAGTCCCTTTAAGTTCTTTAGCAGAGACCTCAATAATTTCACCCTTAGATTTGACACTAGCTCCAAGAGAAATTAATCCATCAAAATGTCTCTCTAGAGGTCTTTTTCCAATTTTGTCTCCTCCTGGATATGGGACAATAGCCTTCCCAAATTTATGAAGTAAAACAGGGATAAACATAGTAGAAGCCCTAGAAGCCCTGCCATATTCACTATCTAAAGAAAAATTATTTAAATCTTCTGGTTCAACTAAATAAGCTCTCTCTCCTATTGTTTTGGCATTAGCACCCAGGGAGTTAATCATGTTAGCTACAAGGTTTACATCACTGATCTTACTAAAGTTAAGTAATCTTGATGGAGAATCAGCCAGAAGGGCTGCGATCATTATTTTGTAAGATGCATTTTTTGCACCTCCGACCCTAACTGAACCGTAAAGTGGGGTTCCACCAGTGACGATGTAGGTGCTCATAGATCTCCTTTTAAGATAGGTAGAAGATTTCTTCTTCTAAATTAATATTAAATTTTTCTTTAATTTGTTTTTTAACTAAACGAATAAGTTTTTTTAGATCTGCAGTAGTGCCACTCCCATTATTTATAAAAAAAGCGGCATGTTTATTTGATACTTCTACTCCCCCTACTCTGACTCCTTTAAGACCAGCTTGATCGATTAAGAATCCAGCAGAGATAAACTGTCGATCTTTAAATTGAGGAAAAAGATTTTTTAGCTCAGGAGTATTAGGTGTATTTTTAAAAATACACCCTGAGCTTGGCAATCCCAATGGTTGAGTTTTAGCTCGATATTGAGTAGCTTTTTTAATTAGTTCTTGAGACTCTGTTAGAGATCCTTTCTCAAGTAGAAAGGTGACTTCTAAGATTATTTCTTGTGAGTTTTGGAATCTAGAAGTGTCATATCCAAAATCACATTCTTCTTTGTTTAGTAAAATTGTTTCCCCCGTGGGGTTCAAAACTTCAACCTGATATATATGGGTAGAGATTAGATCTTCTAAATAATGGGCATTATTAAAAACAGCTCCACCAACTGTCCCTGGAACTCCCAGGAAGAATTCCAATCCAGTCAGACCTGAGTCAATAGTTTTTTTAACTAGAAGTGATGTTTTTAAGCCTGCCCCTACTTTAACAAGCTGTTTTCCATCTTTTCCTTCTTCAAGCTTTTCAAATTGGTTATTTCTTAGATGTAATACTAATCCTGAGATTCCTTCATCAGCAACAATAACATTGCTGCCCCCACCCAGAATAGTTAATTTGATGTTCTTTTCTTTGCAGTAGTTAATTACTTTAACGATTTGTTTTTTTTGATTTAGCTCTAGGTATACTTCAGCTGGTCCTCCAATTTTGAAGTATGTTTGATGGCTGAGTAAATGCTGATGCTTAAAGTCAAGATCTGGGAATTGTTGCTGAAGCTGATTATAAATTGACATATGTCTTAATAGATATCTATTTTAAACTAAGTCATGGGCTAGATAAATATCACCTGCCCCCAGGGTAATAAGAATATCACCAGGGTTGAGATCAGTCTGACAATAATTTACTAGATTCTGAATACTTTTTAAATTTTTAGCTTTAATTTGGTATTTATCAGTGATAGCCTGACAGAGCTTGTCGCTAGAGATTGAGTAGTCAGGCTTCTCTCTAGCTGAGCTAAATATATCAATCATTACAACCTCATCTGCGTTGGAAAAAGCATCAACAAAATCACTAAACAACTCTTTTGTTCTAGAGTAAGTATGGGATTGAAATGCTATTACTTTTCTTTTTTTTGGATACCAATCATTAAGAGCTTCAATGGCTGCTTTGACTTCGTGAGGGTGATGAGCATAGTCATCATAATACTTAACTCCATTCTTCTCTCCAATAAGTTCAAATCGACGCTTAGTAGAAGAAAACTTACTAAGAGAGTCTGCCACTATTTGAGGATCTATTCCAACTTTAGTTAAAGAAAGAATTGTTGCTAGAGCATTGAGAACATTAAATTTGCCAGGAACCTTTAGTTCTAGAGAATAATCTTGTCCTTGATAAGAGAATTGACTGACAGTTTTTCCAGTTTTAGAAAGATAGCTTTTGAGACTAAGAGTTGCTTGGGGATCTTCTCCAAAGGTGAGAATAGGTGAGTCAATATTATCTGAGTCTAAATGTTCCAGATCATTATAGTTGATAATTATTTGTCCATTATTTTTTACTTGTTTAAAAAAATCATTGTAGATCTTTTTAGTATGTTCAAAATCTTTGTAAACATCGGGATGATCAAACTTAAGGTTAGTGCAAATAGTTAGTTGTGGCTTAAGAAAAGAAAAACGAGGAGTAATATTATCTTTTGTTACTAATGGATCGATTACATATTCATCCGCTTCAATTACAAAGTGTTTAGCTGTTGGGCTCCATTGGCCTGTTTTATTCACACCTGGTATATTTCCCACTCCTACCGAAAAAGAGAAGTCTTGTCTGAGATCATTCAGCACCCAAGTAATCATTGCCGAAACAGTGCTCTTACCACCCACTCCACAAACAGCTATTCCAGCTTGTTGATTAAATAATGAAGCGACTGCTTCAGCTTGAGAGATAATGGGAATATTTTTTTCTTGAGCTTGTAGGACTTGAGGGTTGTTTTGAGCTTGGTGAGCAGCAGTGTAGATAACACAATCTGTATCATCTGGAATGGAAGTTGTGAAATCAGTGTCTATCTCTACCTGAATTTGATCAAGAATCTCTTGAGTTACAAATTTTTCTTCAACATCACTTCCTCTGACTATTTTTTGAGCATCATTTAGAAGCTGTGCCATGGAGGTCATAGCTACTCCTTTAATGCCAACAAGATAGAAGTTGTTGAATTTTAGTAGGTTTGTCATTTATTTGAGTATTTCTTTGACAGCTTTTTCGTCACTCCAAGGATACTCTGTTTTACCAAAACACATTGACTGTTCATGACCTTTTCCTAATATTGCTACAATATCTCCTTTTTGAGCTAATTTAGTGAGAGCAAACTCAATAGCTATTTTTCTGTCAGCAATACTTAGAACTTTATCTAAATCATCATGAAGATTTTCTTTAAGTTGTCTAATAATAGACCAGACACTCTCAGTACGAGGATCTTCTGCTGTGAAAATAACTAGGTCAGCATGTTGAGTTCCAACATCACCCATGAGTGGTCTTTTTTTATGATCTCTTAATCCAGCAGAGCCATAAACAGCAATTAGTTTTCCATTATTTTTTAATTGAGATCTGAGAGACTTTAATACTGCTTCAACTGCTTGTGGAGTATGCGCAAAATCAACAATAATCCTGAAAGATTTATTGTTCTCTATCTCTTGCATTCGTCCTGGAATTCCAGGAAAACTCTCAAAAGAAGTTGCTAGCTTTTCATCTTCTATTCCCAACTTTTTTACCAAAGCATATGCTAAGCGAGCATTCATCTGGTTATATGTCTCAGGGAATCTTTTTTTAATAGACTTTAATATTTTTGTAGGCAACTTATCTTCTACTTTATAAGTAGAGATATTCTCTGAAGAGTGTTTTAAATTCTCCCGAAGTTGTTGCTGATTTTTATCATCACCATTAATAACAATTTCTTGAGCTTTATTTAAAATTAAAGCTTTTGCTTTAAGGTATTCTTCTTGATTTTGGTGATAATCTAAATGCTCATGAGATATGTTCGTTATCCCAGATAAAATAGGATGTATTCCCCAAGTTCTGAATTGATATGCTCCATGAGAAGTTACTTCTAAAACTAAGTACTCTACATTTTTTTCAACCATTTTTTTAATTAGTTGGTGAAGCTTAAATGGGTCAGGGGAAGTAACATGTAAGCCTGTGGAAATTTTTTCAGCTCCAATGTAAGCAGCTACAGTTGAAATGAGGGCAGTTTTTTTACCAGATTTTTTAAGGAGATGATAAATTAACGTCGAGGTAGTAGTCTTGCCATCAGTTCCAGTAATAGTGATAATTTTGATTTCTTTAGCTGGATATTTAAATTTTAATTGACCAACAAAACCTCTTAGAAGACCAGTCTTAAAAAAGTGAAAAGGGCGCTTTGCCTTATAAAGAAACATATTTAAGATAGATTTCATGTTTTAATTATAACCTATGGATTATTGATGATCAGGAGGAATGTTTAGACTTAAAAATAGTTTCTCAGCAATTCTGTACCACAAGGGAGCTGCTGTTTCTGCAGCCCAAGGTGAACTCTGTGGTTCTATTAATTTAATTAACATCAGAAATTGAGGGTTTTCTGGGGGTGCAAAACCAATGAAACTAGCAATAGTTGCATCTTCTTTATATCCCCCACTCTCATCTGGAATTTGAGAAGTTCCTGTTTTAGCTGCCACTGAATGAGTTTTAGAGTAAGTCCATTGAGCTTCACCACTCTTAGCAGCATGAACCATCATTTGAGTTACTTGCTGGGCAGTTTTGTCAGAAATAACCTGTCTAGTTTTTTTAGGGTTAACTTTTATTTCTTCACCATTTGGATCTACTACTGATTCAATAACTTGAAGCTGCATTAGTTGTCCTTTGTTTGCAATAGCAGCCACTGCTCTAGCCATCTGTAGACTGGTGGTGCTAATTCCCTGACCAAATGATCTAGTAGCTAACTCAACTGGTCCCCACTTTTCAGGAAATAAGGTGTTATTATCTCCATGGAGATCAACTCCCAGCTCTTCTCCTATTCCAAAGTCTTGCAGATATTTCTTAAAAGTTTCACTTCCTATCTCTTCAGCTATATAAATCATGGCTGTGTTATCAGATTTAGCTAGTGCATCACTCATACTTATCTCAGGATGATACTCATTATCCCAAGTCTTGATAGTGTATTTATCAATAACCCTGGGTCCATCACAGCGAGGACATTTCGTTTCAGGAGTAATAACCTCGGCGTCAATTCCTGCTGCTACAGTAAGAGTTTTCATGATTGACCCTGGCTCAAAGAGGTTAATTAAAAGTGGGTTTTTATGAAGAAAAGATTCATAGTTATAGTATTTTTTCTGGTCATATTTAGGCTCAGCTGCCATGGCCAATATTTTTCCTGTTTGAGGCTGAATGATGACAATTTCCCCTGCCTTAGCTCCATACTTTTGAACTCCTTTATTCAGCTCTTTTTCGATCATAGCCTGAATATCTCTGTGAATAGTGAGGTATATATCTCTACCTTGATTTGAAACAGCTGATGATTTTTTCTGTCCAAGTAACGAAAGTCCAAACGCATCTGTGTTAAGAGTAATCTTTCTTTTCTTTCCTGAAAGTTCTTTATTCAAAGCTCCTTCAATTCCAAAATATCCAGTGTCTAATCCTTGGTCATTCTGCGCCACAAATCCAGTTAAGTGTGCCGCCATTGAGGCTTCTGGATAGAAACGAGTCATATCTTCTTCGAAATCAAGGCCTTCAATATTTAATTCAAAAATCCTGTTTTTTGTTTCTTGTGTTAAATGGGGTAATATTGAAACCCATTTTGCTTCTTTTTTATTAAGTTTATTTTCAATAGTTAGTATTAGTTTTTCAGCTAACTCTTCTTTTTTAGCGGACTCAGTAGTTTCTTGATAAGCTTCATAATTATCGAGTAAAATTGGGCTGATTAGCTGGCTAACTTTTTTGGCATCTTCTGTTAGTAAATAAGGGTATGCAACAAGTTGGTATTCTGTGGTGTTACCGACCAAAAGATGGCCTTCACTGGTAAAAATTTTACCTCGATTCCCTTGTTGAGTTAGTGTTCGTTGATATTGATCATTGGCTGCAGTTTTTAACCACGAACCTTGGATTATTTGCCAATAGAATAACCTGGCTAGGATGGTAGATAGACCTAGGTAGATGGTGAAAATAACAACTTTATTTCTAAATGAGGGAGGGCTACCTTTGGAGTGAGACTTTGAGTACTTACTAATCATTTAATGACTATTGTAAGCTAATTTGCGGCTGCTAGACTAAGTGATTTATCAATAATGATTGGGTTAGAGATTAGTTGATAGCTTTCTAAGGTTTCAGTTTCTGAAAAAGCTAATAAGGATGTTTCTTTAGCAAGGTTTTCTTGGAGTAATTGCTTTTTTACTAATAATTGAGATTGATTTTTTTCTAAATTACTTTGCTTTCTGCCATGAGATACTAAGACACTAGTTTGATAAAGAGTGTAAAAAACTTGAGCTAGAATAAAACATCCTATGGTTAGGTAATAAGCTAAGTAAAGTTTTCTTTTATTCATAAGTTACTTTTTAATAAACCCACGCAATTTTGCACTTCGTGAATTTAAATTTTTTAATACTTCTTTTTCACTTGGTCTGAGAGGTTTCTTAGGATCTTGAGTTCCTTTGTTTTCTTTTTCCCATTTTTTAAAATAGTGTTTAACTATTCGATCTTCCCCCTCATGAAAAGCAATCGTGATGATTTTATTATTTGGTTGAATGAGTTCTAATGCTTGAGGCAGAGCTTCTTGAATGTTTTCCAGCTCATTGTTAACTGCAATTCTTAATGCTTGGAAAACTTTTGTAGCAGGATGAATATTTCGAGGATGATGACTTTTAGTCTTTGTAACTAAGTCTGTTAGCTCCTGAGCAGAAGTAATAAATTGATTGGTTTTTCTTAACTCAACAATCTTCTTAGAAATTTTTTTAGCTTCATTCTCACCTCCAAAAACCTCAAATATCTTTTGAAGTTGTTTTTGACCCATAATGGCCAATAAATCTCGGGCTTTGACTCCTAGTCTTTGATCAAGACGCATGTCTAGCTCTTGATCTTTACCATGGAAACTTAAACCTCGATTATCATCGGCTAGTTGTTCACTAGTAGTTCCAAAGTCAAATAAAACTCCATTAATCTCTTCAACTAATTTTTTATCTTGAAGCTTTTTGATTATTTTTTCTAACTGATTGAAATTTTCTCTAACAATGATTAACTTTTGTTCTTCAATTTCTGTTTTAAATTTTTCTTGACCTGCATCAATATTTTTTTGATCGTAATCAAAAGCAATTACTTTTCCACCTAAATTGATAATTTCTTGTGTATGACCCCCTTGTCCAAAAGTGCCATCAACATACCAATGTTCAGGTTTGATATTAAGAGCTTCTATTGATTCTTGAAGCATCACTGAGAGATGCTGATATTTACTCATTGTTAAGTCCTTCGGCAATAGTTTCAGCCTGTTTCTCAATTTTATTTAGGTATTGGTGATAGAGAGACCTATTCCAAATTTCCACTCGCTCATAACTTCCGATAATTACTAGTTCTTTTTTTAGCTGAGCAAAATCAATCAAGTATTCAGGCAGAGAAACTCGACCATTTGTATCAGCACTTACTTCTTGAGCATCATTTGCCATTAATCTAATAAAGTCGCGATGTGCTTTTTTTGTGAAAGAGCGCTGAGAAAGTTGAGTTAGTTCTTGCTCAAAGTTTTCAGCTCTAAATAAAAACAAACCTCCATCTAACCCTCTAGTAACAACCCAATCTGTTTCTATTTGTCTAAATTTTTTTGGTAAGGAGACACGATTGTTTTCTTCAAGCGTGTGGTAGTATCTGCCAATGAACATTTCTTTGATACTATAAGCTCATTTACCAATTTTTACCATAATCAAATAGTATAGTCTGGAGTAAGTCAAGTAAACCCCGAACTAGTTTCGGGTTTTGTAAATTAGTTATAAAGATAGAAAATAATAAAAAAAAGACCACCTATTAGGGTGGCCTTTTTAAAATTTGAATTAAATGGTTTACTCGCTAATTTTAATCACCATGTATAGTTCCATTAAGTCAACAGTAGCACTAGTCATTTTTCCATCAACTTCAGTTTCAAATGAATGCCAATCTTGACCATCATAGCCAACAATCATTAGCTCACCTTCTTCTTCTGCACGAATAGTTAATTCTGCCTCTCCATCTAGACTGCTAGAACTAGTCAAAGAGTAAACCTCTGAAACCAGAGCATTATTTGTCTCTGGTCCAGTTGGATAA
>CAZHLX010000015.1:0-17594 GCA_964533345.1 uncultured Pseudomonadales bacterium | reverse complement strand
GACTTCCTTTGCTAAAACAAGGTTGTTTCTTGCTGGAAGTGATTATCTAAAGAGGATCGAAGATAAGAAGTTGGGTAAAAAAACTCTAAAAAGAGCTAAAAGAGGCGTCTTACTCAAGATAATTAATGTTTTCTTGTTGTTTTTTGCAGTTCTGTGTTTAGCAGCAGCCGGTTTATTGATGGTGCCAGATATTTATTATCAAATTTTCCCGGCTGATGTAGAGCCAATAATCGCGGTAGATCCGGGATCTCCTTTGGGGGGAAAGTTTGATGAGGGTGTAAGTAAGGATGTAGAAGTAGTTTTACCAGAAAAGAATGAGAACTTACCAACTGGAAATTGGATCATTATTCCTCTAGTAGATGTGAGAACTGAGTTTAGGTCTTCTTCAGATCCTGCTGAAGTTTTGAAGGAAGGGGTCTGGATGTCTCCAGACTATGGTAGGCCTGGTGGAGAGTATGATTTGCCAATTATCTTAGCTGCTCATCGTTTTGGCTGGGATTGGTGGTGGCAAACTGATTATTGGAAGTATCACTCCTTTTACAACTTACCTGAACTAGAACCAGGGGATATGGTGGAGATAATTTCTGATCAACGAAAATGGGTTTATGAGATCTATGCTGGTGAAGAGGGGGATGAAATTACTGACTATGATGCTGATTTAATTCTGTATACCTGTAAGTTTTTGAACTCCCCACTGAGACATTTTCGCTATGCACGGCTAATTAATTTAGATCAAAATACTCAAGAGTAGGTTGACTTTTTTGAGGTTGGTTGAGATAATAAATCAGTTCCTATCAAGGAAATTTTAACTCCCTTCGAAAAAACAAGAGTATGCAATTTCGTTTCTGATAGTTAAGTAATAGTTATTTTCATTATTTTATGACAGACAAAAACACTGCCGAGAATCTAGTCGGCTCCCCAGTAAAAAGTAGTGCTGCTTCCAAACCAACCGTAGTTAAAAAAACGGTGGCTAAAAAAGCTGCTCCTAAAAAGTCTACTGCCACGAAAGCTGTGCCAGTCATGCCTTTAAATGGTAGTTCTAAGAAGGGTGCCCGCAAGTCTGTTAAACCAGATGGAAAAGACATTCAAGATATGAACTCTCCAACTAAAACTATTAGTGGAGTCTTAGAGGTTAGAGATGGTCATGGTGTGCTTAGGGTGAGTATGGCTGCTGGTAAGAAAGATGCTTATATCTCAAATTCTCAAATCAAGCGTTTTCGATTGAGAGAAGGAGATGTTATTGCAGGCCCAGCTCGTGAACCTAAAGATAATGAGCGTTATTGGGGTTTACTCAAAGTAACTGGAATTAATGATCTCTCAGTTGATGAGTTTCTTAAACAAGAAAGAAAAGACTTTCATGATTTAACTCCAGTTTTCCCAGATGAGCAGATTAAGTTAGAGACAGGTGAAGAACCTCTTTCTTTAAGAATAATTGATCTAGTTGCTCCTATTGGAAAGGGTCAGCGTAGTTTGATTGTGTCTCCTCCTAAGGCTGGTAAGACAACTTTACTAAAAGATATTGCTACCGGTGTAGCCAAGAATCATCCTGAAATTCATTTGATGGCTGTTTTAGTCGGGGAGAGACCAGAAGAAGTAACAGATATTCGTCGTCATATCTCCGAGATTACTGGAGGTAAAGGTGAAGTTGCTGCTAGTAACTTTGATGAGAACCCAGAGTCTCAATGTGCCGTTGCCGAGCTAGCTTTAGAAAAAGCCAAGCGAATGGTGGAGACAGGTCGAGATGTGCTGATTCTTTTAGACTCAATCACTCGTCTGGCTAGAGCTTACAACTTATCTATTCCTACATCAGGTAGAACTTTATCTGGTGGTTTTGACCCAATGGCTCTATTCCCACCTAAAAAATTCTTTGGTGCAGCCAGAAACTTTGAGATTCCAGGTTCACTTACGATTGTAGGTACCTCTTTAGTAGATACTGGCTCAAGAATGGATGACTTAGTCTATGAAGAATTCAAAGGCACAGGTAATCAAGAAGTACACCTTAATCGTCGTTTAGCTGAGCGTCGTATCTACCCAGCAATTGATGTTCAGAGATCTGGTACCAGAAGAGATGATCTGTTATTCGATAATATTACTTATCAATCAGTTATCACTCTTCATAGAATGCTCGATATGTTGAAGGATGAAGAAGAGAGAACCTCTACTTTGATTGGTCAGCTTCGTAAGACTAAAAGCAATAAAGAATTTTTAGTTAGTCTCAAACAAGGGTAAAATAGGATTGCGACTATGTCACGAGTGCAGATTCGATTAAAACTGCCGGCGGTGTTGAAGGATTGGGGAAGCTTCTTTAGTTTCTTAAGAAGGTATATTCATGGTCGAGGTTATAAGTGGTTCTCTGCTTTTGAAGTGGGTAAGAATGCTTTGGTTGATTTACTTTATAAACAACGTGGCAAGTACACCCGGCCCTTTCTTCATTTTGGCACAATTGGTCTGACTTTTATTGTAGTTACTTTTGGTCCTTTAGTTCTTTCTCAATCAGAAGATGATGGTCAGGCTGAGATTGCAGGAGGAGTTTTGACAGCTTCTGCGTACGTGACTGACTTCAATACTCTGCAAGCAGAAGAGGTGCGGCAGTATCGTGGGGGTGAGATTATTATTCACACTGTTGCAGATGGGGAGACGCTTTCTAGTATTGCTGAGCGTTATGGTTTACAGATGACTACAGTAATGTGGCAGAATAACTTAACTGAGAAGAGCAAGATTAAGCCAGGACAAGAGATTGAGGTCTTACCTCTTGATGGAGTGAGACATAAAGTCTCACGTGGAGAAACCATTCAATCAATTGGAAAGAAATATGGTTTAGAAGGCTCTGAAATTCAGGTTATGGTTGACTATCCATTTAATGAGTTTCTTAATGATGAAACTTTTGATTTGGCTACTGGTCAATATTTGATGGTGCCGGATGGAGTTAAACGCCAAGCTGATGTTACTAGCACTACCTCTAGAGTGGCTCGACAAGTTACTCCTGATGCTGGAAGTGTGACTGCAACTGGTAGCTTTGTATGGCCAGCATCTGGCAGAATTACTCAGAGTTATCGTTTCTACCACAAAGCAATTGATATCGCTAACAGAAGTGGCGGACCTATCTTAGCTGCTGATGCTGGAACAGTCATTGGAGCAGGTTGGCTTGATGGTTATGGATATGGAAATAGAGTTATTATTGATCACGGAAATGGTTTTGTAACTTTGTATGCTCACTTGAGTGTAGTTCAAGTCAGAACAGGACAAAGAGTAAATCGTGGAGACTTGATTGGTAGGATGGGCAACACAGGTCGCTCTACTGGTACACATCTACATTTTGAGATCAGAAAGGGTGGAGTCTTGTTGAATCCTTTGACCTATCTCCAATAAAGAAAATATTATGATTGATTTAGTTAAACTTCATTTACAAGCGGGCAATGGCGGTAACGGCAGAGTCTCTTTTCGTCGAGAAAAGTATATCCCTAAAGGTGGTCCTGATGGTGGTGATGGTGGTGACGGTGGTCACATCATTATTCGTGGGGTTGATAGTTTTAGCTCACTTAACCATCTTTCTGGAGTCAAGGAGTATGTGGCTCAATCTGGTCAATCTGGAGGGAAGAAAAAGAAAAAAGGTGCTAAGGGTGAGAATGTAGTGATCAAAGTTCCAGTTGGAACTAGAGTTTGGTTATTAGCTGAAAATGAAGTTAGTCAAACTCGCCGTCAACGCTATAGTCTTGATTATAGATTGAATAGAGATGAGGTTTCTTTCACTAGATATTACTTAGATTCAGTGGGTGAGGCGGCACCTAGAAATAAGTCCAATCCCATCTTATCAATTCTAGCTGAATCTGCTGCTGATGGAGTAGATGAAGTAGATATTCGTGGGCGACTTAAGCAACAGATAAAAGATTTATCCTCAGTCATTGAGAGTTCTTCAGATTCGTTAAAGGATGTTGATTTTAAAAAATTGCCAAAGCAACAGTTGCTTGAAATCACCTCTGTTGGACAGGAGATTGTGCTTTGTCAGGGTGGCTTTGGTGGCAGAGGAAATACCACCTTTAAAGGCCCATCAAACACAACTCCAATGGAGTCAGACTTAGGAACTTTTGGTGAAGCAAAGGTGGTGGTTTTAGAACAGTTACTTTTAGCTGATATTGGTTTGGTTGGATTTCCTAATGCTGGCAAAAGTACTTTGATTTCAGTACTCACTCAAGCTCGACCTAAAGTAGCTAACTATCCATTTACTACTTTGGAGCCTCACTTGGGAGTGATGCCGATTAAAGATAGAGAAGTAGTAATCGCTGATATTCCTGGATTAATTGAAGGAGCAAGTGGCGGCAAAGGTTTGGGTCATGCTTTCTTAAGACATGTTGAGCATTGTCGGTTATTATTATTTGTTTTGTACTTACCAGAAGAGGCAGTTTTCAATGAAGATCTTTCAGTAAAAGAAAAGGCGCAGCAGGTTTATGATCAATTCACTAAGCTCCAACAAGAACTAGGGGACTATGGTCAAGAGATGACTAGTAAACCATATCTGGTGGGAGTAAATAAAATTGATATCTATGCTGATGAATTGGTCAACGAAATTGAAAAAGTTTTTAAGAAAAACAAACAACCACTGGTTATCTTTAGTGCAGTCACCAAAGCAGGCACCGAAGATCTAATAAATTTACTGGCTGAGAATATTTAAACCCTATTCCAAAATTTGATCGTTAGCTGGGGAAACTACTTCTTGTTTATCTAACCCTAGATTTTCTTCTAGTAAAGAAGGAGTGTCGACGGTTATCTCTTCTTCTTGTTCTTGAGTAGTAATATCTTGTTTAGCTAATTCTTCTTTAACAACAGTTAGCTCTTGTGCAGCCACTTCATAGTCAGTGCTGGTTGGCTCTAATAAGACTAATACATTCTCATAAGAAACTACGGCATCACTTAGCTTATCTTGTCTGACTAGCGAATTTGCTAGATTGTAGTGAGCATTTGCATGATCTGGTTTTAACTGAATAGCTTGAACAAAGAGTTGTTCCGCCTGCTCAAACTGACCGACTCCATAGAAAATGCTTCCCAGTGCAATTCTTAAATCTGGGTTAGTAGGAGAGGTTTGAATGGCTTGAATATAAGAGTTAACCGCCCATTGATCTGCACCATTAGCAACTCCTGAAAGGTTGTTATAAATTTGAGCTAGAACTTGCCAGTTGCGAACATCTGCTGGCTGGAGTTGTGCCGCAGCTCTACCTTCTCTAATAGATTGTTGGATTAACTGAATAATTTGAGCTTGCTCATCAGCTGTTAACTCAGCTTTGTTGGCAAGAGCTGTTGCCAGAGAAAGATTCGTCAAAGCATAACGACGACGGTAGTCAGCTAAGAAAGGATTCAGGTTTACAACTCGTTGTTGGAGTTGGTACATCTCTACCACCTGTCCATTTTGACCAGCCTGGTTGGCTAAAAAGAATGAGTAACTAGCAGCAGTTGTTCTACCTAGACCATAGATGCCAAAGCTAACTCCGATTAATAAAACTGCTCCTACCACCTGAGCTAAGAGATGGTTATAGGTGTTGGCAATCTTATTTGGCTCAGCATGGCTGAGTCTAGTGATTAGAGTTCTAAGTTTGATCTGGTCAAATTTATGAGCAGGGAGTGATAACCAAGCAGCTAAGACTAGTCCAAATAGAATCAAGAGTGAGGTAAATGGAGGTAATAAGATTTGAGTTACCACCAAGCTTAACAGCATCCAGGTCAGAGGTGATTTTCTTAGTTCTTTGTTATATTTGACTTGTTTAAGGATCTGGAGCACTAACCAAGCCCAACAAGCTAAACCTAAGATTCCAGTTGAGACAATCATTGTTAGCGGTAAGTTATAACCCCTGGTGAATTGGACATTCCATAGATCTGTTTGGTTGACCCAAGTAGGTTTGAGTTGAGCGTAGGCTAAGTGGTAGTTATTTGGTCCGGCTCCTAGTATGGCTGTCTGGGGAACACGAATCATATCAACTGCAATTGACCAACTTGAGCTTAGAGATGGTAGGATCAGTGAAAATTGATGATTGGGTAGAGAAGAGTACAGATTTAGTCCGAAACCTGCAGCAATGATGGCAGTCATTACCCAGGTGGTAGGAGTAGTTTTTTTACTCTTTTTTAGATTAATTATGAGTAAGGATAAATATCCTACTAATGAGACTCCCAAGAATTGGGCCACTACTGCTGGTGACTCCATCAAACTAAAGACGAAGTTGTGAGAAACATTGGTTTTAAATAATAGATTAAAGATCCAGCTTGGACCGTAACCAACATACTGCAAAATTGAGAGTAATCCTAAAATTGCAGAGCTGATCCCCATAAGTTTGATAAACTTTTGAGCAAAGTTTTTATCAACTAGCTCTTTGCCAAAACCAGCAATAATAATCATCGATAGGTAAGTTCCGCCAAAGCCAATTAAGTTATCAATTGGATAGCTATTGGTTAAAAACACTGCTGCTGTAATCACAGCTCCAAAGACAGTCAGGATGGCAGTGAAGGGGGAAAGAGTGATGGTGATAGCTTTTTTGACTAGCATCTTAATCCCCATGAGAGATACTAGAACTAGAGCAGCTAACAAAGCTAAGAACTGTTTGGTTTCGGTAGCAAAAATTTCACCTAGAGGTAGAACTAATAGTGGTAAGAGAGCAGTCAAACTGAGAAGAGCAACAGAGCCTAGTTTTTTCATAGTGTTTTTATTCAACCAGTCTTCATCTTGGGTGTAAAGGTATAAAGGGTGTTTTCTCTCGAGTTTAAAAGGGGTTGATATCTAATGAGATAGTTTGTTGAGACTAAATTTCTCCTTATGAGAATGCTATGATTATTTTATGAAAAAGAACGCTGGTTTTACCTTGATAGAAATTACAGTAGTAATGGCCATTATTGGCTTGATTGCTGTCTTGGCAGTGGGTAGTTATCGCAGTTCTCAAATTAAAGCGCGAGATGCTCAGCGTAAAAATGATCTTAACCAAATAACCAAAGCACTTGAGGTCTATTACAACGATAAAGGACAGTATCCCGACAACTCGATCAGCAATGAGATCAATGGCTGTGCTAGTGAAGCAACTTGTATTTGGACTGATGAGTGGGAGGATGAGAACGGGACCATTTACATGGTGCAAGTGCCAGCTGATCCTCGTGATTATTTAAACTATTACTATTATTCCACTGGAACAAGTTATCAGATCTATGCTCGATTAGAGAATGATCTTGATAATGATGTCCCAACCTCTGGAGGAAATCCTGGAAACTATAATATTAGCTGTGGTGACTATAACTGCAACTATGGAGTTTCGAGTACTAACATCTCAGTCTCTGAGGGTAGATCTGTTGTGGCTGATTAAGGTCTAGTTTTCACAAACCACGTATTCGTCTGCATCAACTGGAGAGTCAGAGTAATAGACTCTTGAGTCGGGGTCACATCTAGTCTGGCTAGCGCTGATATCTTCGTCAGAAGTATTATTGAGGACTGAGGTTAGAATAAATCCTTCATCTCCATCTGAGTAGTAGCTGAAAGTGGCTGGTAGTTCTACCATGTAGACAACATCTGAGCCGTTGGAAAAAGTACCGGCACAAACCTGGTCTCCAGCTGCGCCACAACCTGCTATCTGACCACTGCTGTCTGCTGGATATGACTGATAGTCATTGTAGTAAAGACGAAGAGCTTTCTTTAGATCGCTGAGATCAGTCTTAGATTTTGAGTCTTCAGCTCTGCTTCTAATACCAGCTAAGTTGGTGCTTAAAAATGTAGCTAAGACTCCAATAATGAAGATTACCACTAATAGTTCGACTAAACTAAAACCTGCTTGTTGAGAGGATCGGACAGATAACTTCATATCATCATCATACCATTTATTACTCAGTTGATTCTGATGAGGGACTAGTATCGTCTGCTGAATCGAGCTGGATATTTTCTGGTTCAGTTGTAGGTTCTTCTACCAAGGTATCTGCATCTAGGTTTGTATTAATTAGCTCTGCTTCTGGAAGATCCACTGGTCCTCCTGGAAGAGGAGAAGGAAGGGGAGCTGGTTGTTGGAGTTGAGCAGGCTCTTCTTCTTGAGTTGGAGGGAGTTGTGCTGGTTGTTGAGTCGGATCTTGAGGCAGCATTGTCTCTAGTGAGAAGAGTTCATTTTCAGCTCTTTGATAGTCAGGGGACTGATTGTCTTCAATATTAGCTAGAGCTTGAGTCATAGCCTGATAGGCGAGTCTATAGCTACCTTTTTGCTCAAAAGCATGGGCTAGGTTGTAGTAAGCATTGGCATGATCTGGTCTTAACCTAACGGCTGTTTGGAATTGTTGAATAGCATTATCTAGCATATTAACTTTTGTTTCTTCGTCTTCAACCAACTGTGAAAGTTGATAGAAAAGGCCACCGTACTCAATTCTCAGCAGTGGATTAACTGGATCTTTGTTTATAGCTTGACCAAGTGATTGGATAGCAAAGTCTTCTGCTCCTTGGGCTACATTGATTAAGTTGCGGTAAATGCTGCCTAAATTTTGCCATGAAGCATGATAGCTAGGTCTTAGCTCTGTGGCAATTCTACCTTGCTCAATAGCTCGTTGAACTAGTACTGAAACTTGTTCTCGTTGTTGTTCTGTTAATTGGACAACCTCACCTGTCTCTGGGTTGGGAGCTTGCAATTGAGAGATAGAAGAAGCAAAGGTCATATTAATTTGTGACAAGGAGATTCGGTAATCGGTGATGCTGGGCATTAGCTGAATAGCTTTGATGTGGCTAGTGTAGATATCATCGGCTTTATTTTGTGCAAAGGCTTTTTGGGCTTTGTACATGTAAAATTCAGCTGCATAGGCTTTATAGCCCAAGTAAAGACTGGTAATAGTCACAACCAATAAGACTCCAGTGGTGGTAATAAGTTTTGGTTTAGAGAGAGCAATTTCTTTTCTATTCTCTGCACTGACTTGTGAGGCAATTAAGCCAGCTAAGGTGAAGAAAAAGGTGTAGGTGATAATATTTGCTGGAACTAAAAAGAAGCTTAAAATTATTGCATAGACAGTAAGTTTAAGAGACAAGTTTAGTGGAGACTTATCTAGTTTCAATGAGTTTTTAACTACGCTTCCAATTAAAACTGCAAAGGCAGAAAATCCTAGAACACCGGTGGTGGTGAGAATATTTAGAACTTCGTTAGAAGAGGTTTGGAAGACAGTGGTCCAAAGATCAGTTTGAGTTAAAAATCCGGGTTTAAATTGGGTGAATAAAACCGGGAAGTTGGCTAAGCCGACTCCAAAGATTAGTTCTTTAGCATTCTTAAAAGCATCTAGAGTTAAAGACCAGCCTGCTTTGAGTGGAAGTAGTTGAATTAAAATCTCTCCCTGAAAAATCATAAAGAAGTAAGCCACTAAAGCGGCTAATTGAATTCCAGCAGCAGTAAACAAACTAGTTTTCTTGGTCAAATCCTTCTCCTTAGTGGATAAAGAAACTGTAGCTATTAAAGAAAAACAGATAGTGGTGATCAGTATTAGGGGTGAGCCCGCTGGGGTGAAAGAGCTACTTTGTAACCAAAGTGGCAAGGCACTTATCCCAGAGATAACAGCCAACTGAACTATGCCTAATAAAGATAGGATGGTCCCCGCAGTGACCATGCCTAACAGAGCTAAGCTTGTTGTTTGTAACGATTTTTTGGCTGTGGATAGCAAGTATCCTAAAACTGAGAGGACTATTAATAAGGCTCCTTTATTAACTAAGCCCTAACTCTTGCCTCGGGAATTACTAAAGTATTGATGACAATGGCAGCAAGGAATAATCCGAGGGAAAGAGTAAATAGAGAAGAGTTATGAAGACACTTCTTGGTAGTGAGGTATTGATAAACACTGTTTCCTAGTAGAACTAGAGTCATCACAAACACGAGCGCTAGTTTATTGGTAGTAAAAAAATTAAAGGTTATAGGAATAAAAAACAGGGGAGTCAAAAATAGTAGAAAAGCAGGGATCATTTTTTTGGTCATACTTAATTTTATATTCGTTTTTACTCGAGAAGTCAATCGCCCAGTGATGTGTTTTGATTGTCTTTGTTGAGGTTATTAGACACCAACTACCAAAGCTTGCTAATCAAGCACACAAGATCCAGTTCTCCATGAACACTCACCTCCACAATCAGCCACTGTATAGTTGGGGGTACAGGTCCAGACAACATTGTCATACCAAGTGCAGTTATCAATGGCTTGACAGTAGTAATCACCTTCAGGCGATGGAGAAGGCGATGGAGTTGGGGTCGGTGAAGGTGTTGGGGTCGGTGATGGACTGGGTGAAGGTGAAGGTAATGGTGAGGGAGGACCAGTGATATCACAGTTTAAAGAAACATTAGTGTTGGTGGAAGAAACTCCATAGTTCCAGTCACCTAAGCCAGTGCCGTAGTTGTCACACAAATCTTCATCTGGAAAATAGAGATAGCCATAGACTTTAAACCAATCACAGCCAGTGCCATCATACTCGAGATAATAAGGAAGACCAGTTGTGGGATCACACTCAATTCTATCTATATAGGGAGCAAATTGGTCTGAGTTGCAGTCAACGGCTTCATCAAACCACTCTGCAGGAGGATAGCAGTAGTTATCGTTATAGTACTCTTCAAAAGCTACTTTAAGTTCAAATAGGCTTTTTTTGGTGCGAGCATCTTTGGCTCTACTTAGATGAGAGCGAAGGAAAAAAAAGAAAGCGATAATCAAGACGGCAATTATGGCGATAATCACCAATAGTTCGATCATGGTAAAGCCGGACTTTTTTCCTCTCACAGATTTATTATAGATATGACTGTTCATGACTACTATAGTTAGTTTAGTTTAATTCCCTCTAACTGAAGGCTCTCAAAACTAAATGAGCCAACTCCCAGATTTAGGGCTGATGTTTCACACCAATCTGCGTAGATGGGTCCATTGTAATAAGCGGCAACTCGGTATTGATAGATGTTGTTTGAAGAGACGGTGTCATCAGTGTGAGAGGTGGTATCAGCTCCATATGTTTGAAGAGTAGTCCAAGCTGTACCATTGGCACTACGCTGGATGATGTAACCATCCTCATCACTGGACATGTCCGCCCAGGATATGACCAGTTGTGAATCATCAATAGCTTCTTCAATGAGACATTGGTGAGCTAAAACTGGTTTACTTCCGGTTGTAAATGAGTAAGGTGTGCCTTGGGTATCACTCCATGAATTTGTGTCTCCTGGATCGATAGCATAGCTGCGCCAATAGTATGTTGTGCTGGCGTCAAGCTCTGTCTGGAGGGTGTAGGTGGCTTGAGTGCCACTGGTGTAGGCGGTGTTGGATTGAGTATCTTGTCCACTCCAGCCAGTTTGAGATGAAGTTTGATCGAAGGTTTGGCAGTTGGTAGTCATCCCCACGTTCTCACAAAGCTCAATCTTGTATCGTAAATAATCTCCATCGGCGTCAGTAGCAGTAGTTTTAAGATCAGGGAAAATGCTTTGGTTAGTAGCTGTGTCAGTAGGTGAATCAAGAGTGGGCACGTTTGGCTTATTACTCATAGTAAAGTTTTGAGTGGTACTCCAGGAGCTTTCAGCATCATTTACATCCCAGAACTTAATCCGCCAATAGTATGTTGTGCCATCTAGGCTGAGACTGGTCCCAGCATAAGAGATGTCCGGAGATCTACTTCCACTGGAAGTGGTAGTCATGCTGGCTTTGGAAGAATCCCACATAGTGGTGCCATCAAATGTGGCGGCAGTGTTAACTTGAATTTGGAAGTAATCTGCTGAGTCACTATCTGGATCTGAGTGAATAGCAGAAAATTCTGGGGTGGTATCTCCAACTCCAGAAGGATTGGTTTGACCTTCAGCCCAAGGAGTAGAAGGAGCTGTTGGAGCATTGGTGGTAGTGAATGAATAGGGTGTGCCTTGAGTTGATGACCAGGTGTTTGTTCCTCCTGGATCAATAGCATAGCTGCGCCAATAGTAGGTGGTATTTGTTGAGAGAGCAGTTTGGATGGTGTAGGTAGCCTGTGTTCCACTAGTGTAGGCAGTATTTGTTTGGGTGTCTTGATTACTCCAGCCTGTTTGGGATGAGGTTTGATCAAAGGTTTGGCAGTTGGTAGTCATCCCCACATCTTCACAAAGATCAATCTTATATCGTAAGTAATCTCCATCAGCGTCAGTGGCAGTGGTTTCAAGTGCAGGAAGAATACTTTGGTTAGTAGCTGTGTCAGTGGGCGAGTCTAAGCTAGGGGTATTGGGAGGATAGTTGGTGATGTATCCCAAGGTGACAGCTGAGAGGGTAGCACTGACAGCCTCATCTAAGGAAGTCATGATAGCTCGGTATTGGAAGTATTGGCTGCCAGTATCAGAGGTGATAGTGCTCCCAGTTGGGTCAGTTAAGTAGCCACCATTGCTTTTTAGGTCATCCAGCCAGATAGTTCTTCCCTCATGTCCATTCGTAAGGCGGAAGGTGAGGTTGGTGATTCCATCCATATGAGAAGAAAGGGTGTTGTCTGCGATAGGGAAATATTCTCTTTGCCACTTAAAGAAGTCTGCATTGGCGGTGTAGCCCCCAGAGGGGAAGGTGCTACCCGTATCCCAAGAGGCGACAGTGACTGCTCCAGTAGATGGAGTAACTGCGGTGACAGTTCCTTGAGCGATGTACTCGGTCCCATCATAATTTTCACGAACAATAATTTTGTCACCCAGATAGAGAGCAGATCCTTTGTCTTCTAATCCAAAGGCAGTTGCATCAATGGTGAAGGAGTAGTCTGAAGAATCAGCAATTAGATTTCCATCATCGCCTTCTGCTGCAAAATCAATAGTTACTGGATGGGTACGAAGACCAACCTCATATGTCTGGCGGATCTCAGAAGCACTTCGAGCAGTGTTGCTAATGCGTAGCTCATCTATTTTTCCTCCCCATGGTTGTCCAGAGCCATTGTAAGTAGATATATAGTTTGCGTTAGAAGTTGAACCAAGGGTGGCTGGGGCAGTCATTGATTCAATAAGAGCTCCATCTATGTATACATAACCAGTAGTTCCATCTTTAACCCAAGCGACGTGATGCCATTGATTTGTGGTGAGATTACCCATGGCAGCATTAGTGTGTGACCATCCGGATCCATCATCATCCATATAAAAAGAAACTTCTGTTCCATGCTGTCCAACATAAAGAACAGATTCTTCAGTAAAAATCCGATGGTGGTTAGAGTCAGTGTTGGTTGTGTATATCCAGGCATCAACGGTTAGGTTTGTAGCATTATCAACAATGGACTGACTACCAAGGTTAATATGATCGTTTACGCCATCAAATTCTCTGGCTTTTCCAATCACTCCTTGAGTATGAGTAGCTCCAATAACCGTGCCATCATTGTCATTTCCACTGGCATCTGGGGTGGTTAGTTTAGGATCAAAGTAGTCTGTAGTAATACTGAAGTCATCAATCCAAAACTCTCCAGTGATACCTAATCCATGATCTCCACCACCAAGCCCAGAATCACCATGCCAAATAACATTAGTGATGGTATGGGTGCCAGTACCAATGGAAGCATCAAGTTGAGCGTCGAGATCAATACACTTATAATGCCAGTTATTATCTGCAGTAAGTGGGTTCCAAGATGCTACTTTAGGATATTGAGTTGGAGTCTCTCCTGAAGTCATAGTGATTGATCTCCAACCCACTCCAGAAATATAGATAAGCATGTTGTTTCTAGTTCCAGAAGGAATTCTGTAGGCCATGCACATGTGAGAGTAAGTGTTGGTGTCATAACCAGCGGTGGTTTGTCCAGTTTCTAGTCCAGTGGAGCTCTCAAAGTTTCTACCCCAGCCACCGTCTGTGCTATCCATATGAAGTGAGTAGTCTCCAGTGTATGAAGTGGTGGAGACAATAGTGGGGTCATTCCAGTTTCGTGAAGACCAGTCATCATTTCCTCCTGGAGGATTGGGTTCAAAGGTATCGAAATCGTAGTAGGAGATATGATTGGCATCATCATCTAGGTGCCACAATCCTGAAGTATTAGCATCAGGCTGATAGTTAACATAAGCAGATTCTCCGATAGTGGCATTCAGATAAGTTCCTGGTCTATCAGCTGCAATGTAGAAGGGGAGACTATCTTTGCTAGATAGATCAGTGCTGCTAATAGTCTTATTAAGATAGTGATCTCTACCCATACGATATGCTTCTGCAATCTCTGTAGAAGAGCGAGCAATATCACTAATGCGAATTTCATCTATCTTACCGTCAAAAAAATAGCTGGTGCCACTGCCATAAGCTCCAATAATTGAGGTTCCAGCTGGGTTTGTTTGAAGGGTTTCTGAATATGTCTTTGAGGCAGCTAGAACTCCATTAACATAAACACTTTTTGTTGATCCATCATAAGTGCAAGCTACATGGTTCCAATCTCCATCATTAAAGTATGAGCTGGTTGTGAAAGTAAGATTGTCTATCGTGGGTGTAGTATTGTAAGTGCGGAAATAAAAAACATCAGCACTATAGAAGAAACAAGAATATTGAGTATTAACAGCCCCATTGGTTGTTTTCTCAAAGATAAATCCATCATCACTAGCAAAATCGTCTGAGTAAACCCATGCTTCTATACTTAAGTTTTGTAGATCAAAGTCTGAAGAAGCAGGAACTAAAACGAAGTCGCTGGTTCCATTAAAATCTCTAGATTTATTTGAGATTCCTTGAGTGGTAGTAGTTCCGGTGGGAGTGCCATGGTTTCCATTACCACTACTGTCTTTAATATAAGCACTAGTCCCGCCAGTCTCATCTAGATTCCACAGAGCAACAGTGTTCTCATCGACTTTGGTTTTCCCAGTATTTACTTCCAGTGATCCATTACCCTCAATCTTAATTGGCAGCGAGCTCTCAACTACTTTTGTAGTTGGTTGAGGAAAGGCATACTTTCTAACAAATAACCAATACCATCGACCTTGATAGGTTTGGCCACCACAACAAGTATCATATCTATATCCAAGCCTAACGTTCTCTGAGGATAGGCCACTATTATTGTATCTACGAATATCGTTGACGGCCCCTGTATGTTGAATATATGAATCATCTCCAGCAGCTACAACTTTTGTTCTTACCACTCCGGTTCCATATCCTGCCCAAGCCCCATTCCAACTTCCATCATCACGCATATACCAAACACTACCATTATGAACCAACACACCAAGAGAATTACTTGCTGATGCCCAGAATCCTGCACTTTGATAACCATTGGTAGCATCGGTGGTTTTTTGGTGAGATGTTTCTTGAATGTAGTTGCCAGTGAATGAGACATTGGAAGTCAAATAACCAGTGGTGTTTGTTCCTTGTAAATAGCCACCTGTCTCTGTGAAACCAGTTGTGTTTCTAGTTCCTGTGGGCCATTTGGTGGTATCAATGGTGCCATCTTCAAAATCATCAAAGAAGTCAAAAGTATTAGTTCCATTTGAGTTATTACCTCCAGTGCATGAGTTGTACCACATGAAGATATTGGTTGTAGTATTGGCAGTGATACTGTCTACTTCCACCCAGACTGTAGCTTCTGTTGAAGCAGTGTATGTTTCCAACCAATAGTCTAGGTCTGTGCCGGCATCATTGGTAAAACGTAAGTCAGAGAAGTCAGCAGCCATGCCAGTGGCATAACTGACATCTACCTTTACTTGATGATTAGTTAAAGTGCTATCGTTGCCGATGTTGGTAACGGCAATTGGCTTGTTGTTAGTACATCCAGTAGGAGCAGTTGGGGCTGAGGGGTTTGTGTTACTCATATTAACTGGAATTGAGTTATTAGTTGAATGATGTGACCAGTTTTCTGAATCTGAGTCAAAACTATTTATCGCAGTCTCACTAGTAGCAGGTGACCAAGCATCCCAATCACCGTCATCAGGAGAAGAGTCATCTCCGACTCTAGTTTGGAACTGGATGCTGGTAGAGTTGTAGTTTGAAAGTATTTCGTGAGGCTCTAGAGCACGGGAGTAGATGCGGGTAGAGTCGATGGTGCCGCTAGTTGGGTATGTTCCATCATTTCTTGCTCCTATTCCTGATGTTAGATTTTGATCAAGAATATCTCCAGAGATAGAAGAGTTTGTGCTTTCAAGTTTTCCATTTATATATAACTTTAGGTCGGATCCATCATATGTCCACACAACGTAATACCATTTTCCAGGAACAGCTTTTGTAGTTGAGTCTGTTGTGTAATATCCAGCTGAAGTATCTACTCTTATTCTGAATTGAGAATTTCCTGCAGATCCTTTCATTTGCAACTGATACTCATCTAAAGTTGTTTGAGCAATGATCATTTGTTGAGTTGACACTTGATTAAAGTTAACCCAGACTGCTCCAGACATAGAATCTGTAAAGTCAATATCAGAATAAGTGACATAACTATTCACACCATTAAATTCCAGTGCTCCAGCACCCCACCTTCTATTATTAGCAGTCCATCCAGACTTGGCAGTTGGGTAGCGAATAATTACGATTCCAGATCCACCAGCTCCACCTACAAAATATCCAGGGTTATATGATCCACCACCACCTCCACCACCAGTATTTGCAGTTCCAGCAGTTCCAGCAGCCCCAACAACACCACTTCCGCCACCACCGTTTCCACCAGCTCCAACAAAACTACTGTGAACTTCACCACCACCACCACCACCTGCATAGTAGGTAGATGTCCCACTGATATCATTAGCAAGTCCAACACCACCATTTCCTGTCCCAGCAGAGTTACCACCAGCTGCTCCAGCACCACCAGCACCACCGCCACCACCACTATTCCCAGCCCAACCAGCATCAACATATCCAGCCCCACCAGCATTCCCTTGGGATCCAGTTCCACCAGGAGCGATAGGAGTGCCTGTTCTTATTGGACCACCACCACCACTACCACCATTGCCACCAGCGGCTTGACCATGAGTTAATCCAGCACCACCACCTTCAGCAGTGATAGTGGAGAAGACTGAATTTCCTCCCTTTGACCCGTTTCCTGGAGCGGCACCACCGGCACCACCAGCACCAACAGTAATTGGATATCCAGTGGCAGTTACTGCAAAACTAGTATTGTGAACATATCCACCAGCTCCACCACCAGACCCAGTTCCACCACCACCACCTCCACCACCTACAACTAAAGTTTCAACATTCATTGCTTGTGAGGGAGTGAATGTGCCACTACTGGTAAAAGTGTGAATGGTATAACCATCGGCATAGGTAATTGTGCCTCCAGTTGCCAATGGAGCAGCAGCGTCTTGGCTGCCAGTGCCGACAAAGTTGTTCAAAGTGCCATCACAGCTAGCGCCACAACTTCCAGCTGAGTTATCAGCGGTAGTACCAGAAGTTTCGTTGAAGTTCCATTGAGCTACTAGGTCTGTAGAGTCTTTGAGAGTTTCACCGTCTCCTGTAGCCACACCCCATTCATCCCAAGAAAGATCACTCCACTCTTGAATATTATCTGCAAAATCAATTACCTCAGATGTATAGATTGAGTAAGGGCGGCGAGAGGCAGAAGCCTTGATCTCTTCTGGAGAGCGGGCAATGTTAGAGATGCGGACTTCATCAATGATCCCATCTGCACAATCATAGGTGCAATCAGAAAACTCAAGGGCAGAACCATTGTAAGAAATACTACTCCCAGTAGTTGTGCTTGCTGTTTCAATACCATTTACA
>CAZHLX010000014.1:0-18055 GCA_964533345.1 uncultured Pseudomonadales bacterium | reverse complement strand
AAAAACTTGGATGTACTGAATGTTGCATCCAAGGCCGTTGCCGATGGAAAAACTGAAGTGGAGTTGGCAGGCATTCTTTCTAGCAAAGAAGCAACCTTACCAATCGAAGATCCATTGCTTGCAGCTAGGATCGGGACGATTATTCGGGATGCAGAGTTTAGGTCTGGATCTTCAGAGGGAATTGAGTTCTTCAGTGCTCGTACTAATCAGGTAGACACTTTCTTAAAAATCCTAGAAGGTGACAGAGTTGCTATTGAGCTAACTACAGCTGGTGGAAAGACATTTGTTGGGGCAGTTTTACTCAAAACACAAACAGAGTTGCTAGGTTATGAAACTGGCATCTTTGTAGCAAAACCTGGTCAGGAAGCAGATATTCAGTTATCAATGGCAAAAGCGTATGGAGTGGGTGAAGATGAGGTAGTAATACTAGACTCGAGTCGGTTGTCAGAAGCTGATTATGTAGACTCTTTATTGAAAGCGAAATTTGTCGTAGCTGATCCTTCTAACTTAGAGTTTGTGAGAAACAGTGCTAATAAATGGGCTAGTGATACAAATCCTGAAAGTAAAAACCCAATTTTTGATACAGCCAATGATGTTTATAAAAAACTGACTCAGAACACTGCCCTTTATATTGATGAGCTACAGATAAACCTAGATCCAAGTCGTCAGGCAATTAACTCTGTTGGGGCTAGTAGTGATCCGATTCCAGACTCATATAAGAGAGCTGCAGAGGAAGTAGGAGATGCTTTGAGTAGAACCTTGCTTGAAAATGGTGGTTGGGGCTTAGGTGACAATGATTTCTTAGTGTTAAGAACTGAAGAAGGGGCTGAGATTGCTAAGTTTTCTGAGTCTGCTCAAGGTGAAATATTTACAGAGTTGGCAGGAAGAATCAGTCTTGATCCGGGAGACTATAAATTAGTTGCTGAGAATGCAGTTGATTTGGAAAGAGCAGCTGCTCAGGGTGAAGATGCTTTTAATCAGAAGACTGCTGAGTTAGGTTTGGGGACTAGAGTTTCTTCAGATAACGCAGAGAAGATTTTTGATCAAATTGACATGGTGAATACTTTTGCCCAAGGTTTGAAGATGAAGGTGGGCACAGATTATCAACGAATGGTTGATGAAGTCATGGTAAATAATGGTGGTCCTAATAGAGCGGTAACTGTACCTGCAGCTGGAGGAGTGGCCAATGAAGGCCAAAGTTATACGGCTAAGCTCCAAGCTGCGATGGAGTACATTGGGACTAAGGCCACGGATATTAATAAGGATCCTAACTTTTATGGTTTAACTTCTTCACCAAGCTTGGCATTTAAATCTACCATTGCTGATTTTCTAGGTGATCTTAGTAAGAATAGTTCGATTGGAGCAGTGACTGGTGCTTTGGCTGATGGTAAGGGAGTGGCAGAGACTGCTTTGGGATTAGTCACCTATCGTTCTACAGAGGCGGTTGAAAAGATTCTAAGTATTGAGGGTAGCTCTACTGGTGAAAGAATAAATGTTGATCGCTCTTATCAAATTAATCGAGATAATGATGTTGATGCAGTTGTAGCCCTGAAGAATTCTGGGGCTTTAGATCAGAGTGATGGAGAAGATTCTTTGGGGAATCTCAAGATTGTTTTAGGATTTGATGGAGCTAAGAATCCACTTGATTTTGCTGCTGAGATGTCTCGATCTGATTCTTTCAAAAACTCAACTTTTGCCGTTCAGAATCCAGATGGAAGCTACTCATTAGTTAAGAATGATAGTGGACGAGCTGAAGTTATTAAGGAAACTGTTACAACCAAAGAAATTCAAGATCTTTACGAAAATGGTGCGACAGATTTAGTGACCATTATTGGTCGTGGAGGAGCAACTGGAGATAGTATTAAGACTGCAAAGAATGTTCCTGGTATCACTGTGACCAGCTTTGATACTCCAGAAGGATTGGTAGCTCAGTCCGGTGCTCGTATCGATCGTGGCTCTGATATTGCTGATCAGCATGCACTCATTGTTGGCAGAGGTTTACCAAAGTTAAACATCGATGATCCTGGTGGATTTTTGGATGCTGCTAGGATGGGTAAAACAGAGTTTTTGGCCTTTAGAAATAGAGTTACTGAGGCTCAAATAGAGGTTGAGCAGGCTAAAAATACCCAAGCTTTAGATCAGGGGGTGGTGGCTGCCAGTACTCGTGCTCTATCAGATTTAATTAGAAACTCCAGTGATCCAGAGATTCAAAAGTGGGCTTCACAAAAATTGCTTGAATTCTATTCTGAATCAGCTAGTCGTGATCTTAGCTTATCCAGTGGAGCTCAAGAATCACTCTCTGCTCGTCAGAAGAAGATTCTGTCTCAGGCAGTTAGCTGGCAACGCATCTTAGGAGACTCAGCCAATGTGGACATTCTTAAGAGTATCAGAAGAGAGCATGGTGATGTATTTAGGCAGATGGAAAGTAATGCTACGGTTGATAGTCAAAGATTGGCATATGCCTCTGATGATAATTTAAGTAAAGAATCTGTGATGACTGCAGGTAATTTGGCAGATTTTGTGGATCGGCATAATAGTTCAGTTTTAGCTAATTCTGAAAGCAAGTTTGTGGCAGATAGTGGTCGTCAACCAATAGTCAATCAAATTGCTACTGGGACTCAGCAAAATAATGTTAACGCTGGTAGGGCAAAAGCAAGAGTTGACCAAGTAGTTGAATCAATTAAGGGTTTAAGAAATATTAGTCTAAATATCTCCAACCCATTTCGAGGTGTTCCTGATTTATTGACTCGAGCTAGGACCAGTCAGCTAGCTCAGAACATTGGTCGTCTTCCCCAAAATATTCCTAACTGGGTACCTGACTTAAGAGATGTCAGGGAGAATTCTAGACAAATTTATGACAGAAGGTTTGAGGACCTTGCGGGCCTACAAGACAAGCTGGCTGATACTAGAGATAGGCTTGCTCAAGCAGAAATCTTAGAAAAGATGGGTCGTGTTAAAGATTCAATTGGTGAAGTTGAGTTCTTCTCTCGTACGGGTACTGCTTTAGCTGAGTTCTTTGCTAGTCCGGAGTCTGAGCGAGGAGGAGAGATAAGAATTGCCGTTAATAGAGGGGAAAGAGATACTGATGATGCTCCAAATGAAGATTCCTTCTGGTTCAAAGCAGGCTACAGAATCGCTGAGTTCTTTTCTAGTTCAGAATCTGAGCAAAGAGAGAGAGGAACTGATGATAGTTCTGATGAAGAGTCTCGTTGGTTCAAAGCAGGCTACAGAATTGCTGAGTTCTTCTATGGCTCAGGAGCTGAAGAAAGACAAACAGATGATCCAGTCACTGAGAGAAGAGATCAAATTATTTCCTCTTTAAAGATTGGAGATGCTCAGGTTTTAGCCAGTATAAATTCACTGAAATCAGTTGAGGAGTTGAATAACTTTGTTATTGCTAGAGAGCTCACTTATGGACTATTGGAACAACAGCTTGAGTCATTGGGTGTTGATCGCCCAGATATTAATGATGATGAGGCTTTTCAGAGAGAAACTCAGGGTTTATCAGACTTAGTTATAGAGATTGAAGAGCTACAAGAAGATTCACAACTTGCCTTTTTAGAGGTAGATGGAGACGGTTCTTTAAAGCGGGATAAGGTAGGTCGTTATCAGCGAGTTAATCAAGATCAGTTTGCTAACTTCGCTGATTTTAAAAGTCAGGCAAATCTTAAGATTGCAGAATTAGATCAAGAATTTTATGCACAGCAAAGGGAGGCAGTTTATCAAGAGGTGAAGGATTCTCTCGGAGCTTTGGGAACAAGATACATCAATATTACAGACGAAAAGACGTATGAAAGTGAAAAAGCAAAGCTGCTTGGGTTCTTAGCAGAAGTTAGAGATTTGGAGAATAAATCTGGAATTAAATTTGCTAATGGTATAGCAGTAGGAGATTCATTCACTAGTATCAAGCGAATTGATGAGAACAAGAACTTATCACAGTATAGGATAGAAGCAAACAAAGAAATCAGAAGGTTGGCTCAGGAAAAAGAGGCTGCCTTAGAGCTGGAAAAAGAGAGATTGGCAGAAGAGAATTCTAAGAGATTACAGCTAAGCAGATGGGAGGCAATAGGTGGGTTTGTAGAGACAGTTTCAGCCCTAGTTCCTCAGAGCATGGCTTTGGCTGAGCTCCAAAAAACTCTTGGTCAAGTTAATAAGCTGATTGAAGTGAATGAGGGTTCAACGGCTCTTGAATCAGCTCAGGAAGGAAACTTAGCTGAGAGCATTGCTTCATTAAGGACATTGGCTGAAGACTTTTCAAGTGCGATAAGCAACCAAGAAGATGAAGAAGGTGAGACTGATCTACCACCTGCCGAAGAACCTAAAGAAATTGTACAGCGAACAGATGATGGTGAAGAGTTTTCATATCAACCAATTGATACCTCTGCTGATGAGATTCCAAACAAAGCAGTTGGTGAAGTAAGAGGTGAGGGTAGTAAACAGTCAACTTCTTATAGAAAGCCAGGAATTAGTTTGGACATGGTTGATATTGAGCACTATGCATGGGCCAGAAAGCAACTAAAATCAAAAGCTTTAGGGGACAGAATATTCCAAGTTGCAAGATTACTTGATATTAGTACTGAAGACAAAGAAGAAGATACTTTATATCAAGAGATCAATCAGCAGTTTACGAATCAAGAATTACTCAATCAAAAGAAGCTATCACTAGCAATCGTGATTGATGCTATCAATGGAGATACTTATAAATACAACAATGACAATAGATATGACAACATTGTTGAGGGACAGAACTCTGCTCCACGTCAACAATCAGTTTTTGAGGCAGTAGCTAATAGCATTGATGCCATCTTAACCAAAGAAGAAGGTGATACTATTGGCCAATTTGGAAAAGGTATTAAGCAAGCTCTAACTTGGTTATCCTCTGGCACTGAAGATAGAATCGATGTTTGGTCTAAAGAGAAAGATGGACAAGCCTACAAAACTACCATTATCAAAGATGAGCAGGGGCAGTATTACATCCAAACTGTTCAAGTTGAGTTAAGCGAGTACTTAAGTAATTCCAAAGGCAATGATTGGGGAACAATTATCAAAATATTTGTGGCTGATGGTGTTCCAGTCACAAATCAGGATGTCAGTTCTAGTCAGTATGTCAGTCAAGAAGAAGTCATTGATGGATTACATAAGCGATATCCATTTGTGACAGATATTCGCATCAATACTAAACGATCTGATGAGAGTGATGAGCGTTACATTAATGGTTATGAGACAAAACAACAGCTTATTCCTCAAACAGAGATTGTTGCTAACACAACTAACCCTGATGGCTCTGAGAGAAAAATTGATGTTGAGTTTACTCAAAACACCATTGAGATTATTGATACTGGTAAAGGCATGACTGCCCAGATTATTTCAGATATGTTTGTTCCTCAATCTGGAACAAAGCACCCAGCTCCATTAAGTGGTGAAGCTACTCAAAAAGAGCTTGAGAGAGTTAAGGCTGTCTATGATTTTGCTGATGATTCTCCAAAGAGATTGTCTTTAGCCAGAAATGGAGAGGTAATTATGGCTTTAGATATTCCTCAGCATATTATTGCAGCTGCTACTGTTGATCATAATTTCATGTTAGATGGGGCACGTTTATTTGATGTTTCTGATGCTAGGGATGCAATTAAGCCAGACATTCCTTCTGCAGATCAGGAATCAAATTTTAAAGAAGCAATTAGCTATATAACATCACAGATTGTTAGAAATCAGGATCTAGATATCAAGGATAGATTGAAGTTTATTAATACCATTGCTGTTGGCTTAGAAAAGATCTCAACTGATGCCAATAGAAAATTACTCATTGATGTTAAGAAACAAATTAGACAGGAAGTTGAACCTTTAGTATCCCAATTAGAGGCAGAAGGAATAGCTGTCCTACCTCACTTTAAAGACTTCGAAAAACTAGCTATACCAGCTGATAAAAAAGAAATTGTCTATCTAGATCCAGATACTTTTGATTGGCTGGGAGTAGCTAGTATGAAAAAGGCGGGAGCTAAGCAAATTTCAGGAGTCTACTTTGGAGATAAACAAGACTTGCCACTATTAATGATGGACTTCACCAAAGATTTCTCTGATGCATTGGCTGAGCCAAATAAGGATTTAGTTAATCAAAATTCTGAAGATTGGCTGCAAGTAATAGCAACCGATAGCTATATCGTGATCCCAACTCATTTCGGAGAAAGATTAAATGAGCTGGCAGACAAGTTTCATAAAAATACTCTAACTGAGGCTGAGAACTCAGAGCTCAAATCAATAGTTCAAGCAGTCAATATTCATACGGCGACCAAGGTGGTTACTCAGTATGAGGTAAGTGAAGAGCTGGAAAAAAATGCCAATTTGGTTAGATTTGAAGTGGAAGAAGGTCAAGTTGATAGTCTGGCATTAAGTAACTTCCTACAACCTAGAGAATCCTTAATCTCATCTAGTAAAAAATCAGATTCTAAACCCAGTAAGGTATGGGCTCAAGAGCCTGTGAATGAGGAGTTACAGATAATTAGTTTCGATGGTCTTCCACAGGATAATAAAATCAAGATTAATAGTTCTAATTTGGTGGAGTGGATTGAGGATAGGTTGGGTAAGGATGAAGATGACACTCTAAGTGTTGAGTATCAAACTCCAGCTGGATATGTGTTTAAAGTTAGTCTTAGAAGACTAAAAAACGGTAATTTTACCGTTGGTAGTGACGAATCTATTGATATAAATACACTCTTACAACTAGGGTTCAAGTTTGGGTCTATTTCTAATGAATTTGATGTCCATCTTGAAAAAGATTTACCAACAGGTACTCAGACTAAGCAGTGGTTGGTTTCGGAATACCTTGGAAATAAGTATCCAGCTCTTATAGATATTGAAACAGGACGAGTTAGTCATCGTCCAATTAAAGACGGAGAAATCGATAGAGCAAAGGTTGTGTTTGCAGATGGAGAAACTGCAGATGTTAGTGATCAGCTTGGGCTGATTAAAGAGAATATGCCGATAGCTTATGCTAATGATTTTCTTTCAAGAAAATCAGTCACTGATATGGAAGAGTTGTTCTTATCTCGAAAGACAACTGCAGTAGTAGATGATTCGAACCAAGAAGAGTCCTCCGCTATTGTTAAAAATCCTCAAAAGTTTTTCCTTGAGTCAGAGACGATATATGATCCCGAGACAGGAGGGAAATCATTAGATAACGTTGAGTCGCTTGTTTATTTAGGACGAGATCATTATCTCGTTGAACAGAGATTTCCACGAGGAAATACTAAGTTCATCGTCAAAGCAAGTGACATTTCCGGATTTTCAGAGACTATTGCTGACAACGATTATATGCTTGTTCAACAGATAGTAGGTGATAAATATGTAGGTCTCAATGATGTCGGTATCCCAGCGATGTTCGATGCAAACTCTGGAGAATTTGAAGTATTTGATAATGCAGAAAGTATCTCTTTAAGTGATGATGGTAAATATTTTACACAAGTTCTTTATGACACAGGTAATAGTCAATACTTTGCGAGTATAAGTCCTGTAGATGATAGAAGCTTTGGCAAGTCATTCTATGTCAATGGTCCCAAAGTAAAATATGTTAAGGGGACTTCAATTTTTGTCTTTTCTGGTGGAGCTGAAGGACTTTCTTTCGTAGATCCAGCTCAGGAATTGTATAAAGATAATATTGCTGCCCAAAAAGAGAAGGGATACACATCTGTTGTTCCTGCTCCAGGCTACTTACTCTTAAGAGATCAGAAAGAAAATATCTCAATATATTTCTATGGACAGAATCCACATAGTGGGGGTAATAGAATCATTAAGCCAGGATCTGGATTACCAGGTGGAAAAATATCTTCTATTTCTAGTTTCATTGGTAGTAAAGGAGTTTCAACAGAGATAATAGTTAAACGTAATAGAGGATTATTGGGAAGCAGAGAAAACTTTTATCTAAATGATGAGGGTGTGTTTACTCCGAATAGAAATGATGATATTGGTGAGGTTGAAACTCAGTTTTATTATGATGCTAAAGATTCAATTTTTAGAGGAACATATAGAGGGCTTGGTTTTGGCTCATCATGGGATCTCCCCATTGCTGGACATATAGCAGATTCTGCAACAGCCTATTTCGATCAAGAATTAAGTTATGTGATAACTACTGAAGATAGTGAAAAAGAGAAGAAGTTAGTTGTTGATAGTCATAGTAAAGCCAAGCTTGAAGCACGGGGGAAAATAGTCTTTGTAGAGCATAAGGAGCCTGGCAATATATTTTCTGCTCCGATTTCCAGAGTCTATTCATATCAAAATGGGAAAGCTTATCTTAGCAGAAGAAATAAATTTGATATTGAGGTTTTTGATAAGGCTACTTACAACCCACAGACAAAGAATATGGCCTTTATAGAAAATGGCCAATGGGTTCTTTTGCATGGCAGCAGTCCTATCAATAATTTAAATTTACAAGACTTATTTATTGATGGAGATGAGTACGATCAAGCTTGGAATGATGGTGAAGACATTATTCTTTATAGTTCCTCTGAAAAGAGGTCTATTAAAGTTGATAGGTCTGGTGGTTTCGTCGAGTATAAAACTATTGCTGCTGACTATGCTAACGCTAATACCGTTGAAGAGATCATCGCAGCTCTTGAGGCTAGAGGGACCTATACTGGTTCAAGGGGAGGTAGAGAAAAAGATGCTGGTCGACTTATAGAGAGAATAAGAACAGTTGTTGATAACCACAGAGGTGGATCGAAAGTGAGTGCTAGTGATATTGCCTTTGTTTTTAAAATCACAAGAAATGATGGTTTAGCTACCAGGCTGGCCATGATCTTAGGAGCTGAGGGAGCCGATGAATTTGAAGGCTATGTAATGCCAAGAGCAGTCTCAACTTCTGACTCAGAACTAAATGACTATGCAGACAAGTGGAATCAAGAGATTATTGGTGAAAGTGGAGAGCTTAGAGATGAAATAATTGCTGAAGCTCAAGGTGGTTATCAATCAATTATTGAATCACTTCCAGAAGATATCAGATCAGATAAAGAAATTATTAATAAAATCAGTTCAGATCTTAGCGTTGAATATGCTCAAGCCGAGAATGACATCTTAAATGAATTCCTAAAGACTCCTGATGAGTTCGAGTACTCATCAGAACTAGAACATTCTCTTACCACTTACACTCAAAGATTGGGTCACTTAACAAAAGAACTACCGTCCTTCATTGAACAGTTAGAAGATCAACTAGTTGGTCAGTCTCCACAGATGAGAAGAGTTGTGTACCGCAATTTAGTTAAAAGCATCTTCAGTTTAGCTGCTTCTAGCAACTCTAGCCTTGATGTTAATCGGCCAATCAATCAAGACTTTTATTACGGATTAGCATATGGGTGGATTGATGGAAGCTCACAAGAAGTTTTTGATGTTACTTATGACCAAGGACATTTTGTACAGCTACTAAATAACTTGGGTGATTATCAGGAAGAAGTCCACAAGCTAGTTTATGCTTTGAGAAGAAGCATTAACCATGACAATGGTGATCAAGCTTTAATTATCAGGCAACAAATTCAAAGGTTATTAGAAGTAGCCAATGATGATCTTTTGAAAGACATGTTGGTGAAGTTAAAGAAAGTTGAGCTTAAGGATATAGAATCAGCTATTAATCCCGGCAACGTTAGTCAAATTAATAATGGTGGTGATGTAATGCCATTTATTACCTTCTTAACAAATGATGCCTCTCTTGTTAGAGAAGAACTATCACCCAAATCTAGTCAGCTTCAAGGAGAGACGATAACAGCAGAGAAGCCAGTTAGTATTCCTGCTATTCAAAAATTAGAAAGATTGAGGTCAGGATCAGGGGTAATGGAGATTGATGAGCTAATTGCTGCTATCACTTCAGGTGATATTCACGATTTAGATTTATCTGATGATCAATCTCAAGCAGATTTGGCTGAGCTACTTAAAAACATCTCTGTCCAAAGAGAGTCCGGAGCTTACTCTGGAGAAGTCTCCCAAAATTCATATGATGCTACTAAAAAGAATCTTGATCAGGGAAAAATAGAAAAAGGTGAGCTGTTTGTTGATTTCTATACCTCAGGAGATGAGTATGTTGAAGAGATGACAGACAATGGGACTGGTGCTATTAACCCAATCTCTTTACTTATTCCCAAATCAGATAAACAAGCAGGGGCTCAGGAGAAAACAGTCGGCTTCTTTGGAACAGGTAAGTTTACGATCTATGAAGGAGCTGATCGGGTTGAGATGATCAGCAACACTGGTGAAGTGGCTGTTAAGTTTTCACTCAGGGTTGTTAAGGATGAGCATGGCAAACCACAAAATGTAGTGGTTGATTCAATCACTAAATTAGATAAAGAAAGTACTCCAGTTGGAGTGACTGTTAGGAGAATCAAGTCTAAGAATAATTCTTTACCAGAGCTTGAATCAATGATTGCTCAGAGATCCTGGAAGGTTTTTGCTGGTCTGACACAAAATGAAGAGTTTGAGATTAAGATCACTAATGGCTATAAGATCCAAGATGACAAGCCAGTTCCAGAAGTTGATGTAATCAGAATTGATGATTTAGAAACAGTTTCTAAAACTCCAATTAAAGTCAAAAAACGAGATCCAAAGCCGGGAGAATCTGAGTATATAGAAGGAGAAGTTAGAACTTACACGGCTGATGATATGCCTCTGCAGATTGTAGATAGGATTGGCTTGAGAGTATCTGAGTATAAAGATCCAGCCACTATGAGTGATGAAGAGCTAGAGAAATCATACTTTGCTCTTATCCCCAAAGAACACCTACAGCACTTTAAAGAATTAGGATTAATAATTCAGATTCCTCTACCACTGAACCGTGATCGTAAATCATTTGCTAAAAGAAATCCAGAAGTACGTAGCGATTTCATTTGCAAAGTCTCTGGCATTTAAGAAACTAAATGATCCAAATAAATTTACCTTCTATGGTTATTCTGAAGATAGTCTAGAAAATGTGGGTAACTATGAAGATCAATTTAATCCAACTTCACACCCAGAGATTAAAGATATTAAGCGCATCGCTCAACTCATCAATACTGGGCAGTTAGATCAGGTTGATGCTAAAGATCTAGCCAAGATTATGACCATGGATGATGAAAGGCTGGTTAAGTTGGTTAAGTTGTTAACAGTCAGAGATAGAGAATCAAATGATCAGATTAGTTTGTTCTTAAGAAGGCTCAATTATTTAATGGAGATTGATGCTGCTCAAGCTGAGAAAGAGATGAATCAAGTATACAGTGGCTCTGGTTCTAGCCTTGGAAATATTAGAGATCTTATATCCAAAGCTGGTGGAGACGATCAGGATCGTGAAGAAAGAATTGCTACTGGTAAGAATGTTGCTGAGGGTCATGACCAAATGGAAGATGCCGAGAAATATGTGGTTGCTCCCTCTAACACCCAAGAAAAGAGATTCCTAGATATTGCTAACTTGGTTGTTAGATTATTAGAAAAAGATTTTGGAATTGATGAGGTTCGCTTGGTAGAAGGAACCAGTTTTGCAGGAGCGTTTAACTTTGATGAAAGAGATCCATTGGACGGGATTTTACCTAAGAAGAGAATCATGTACCTAAACACTTCTTTAGTTGATGAGATAGGATCATCAGCTTATGGTGGGGCAATCATCGATCATGGGATTGATACTATCATTCATGAGTTAGCCCATGCCCTTGAGCATCAATTAGATGGTGTTGGTAGTGAAAGTTTTATGTCTGATCTAGGCACGCACCAGCCAATAGGTAGGTTTGCTGATGCAATGAAGTATCTTTCAGGCAGGATGTTAACAGAATATGATCAATGGTTGAGAGATGGTGGGCAAAGCTTCGAAGAAGCCTATGAGGCTGCTGATCAAAGAGCAGTTTTATCTACAGCCATTGTGCAATTGATTCGGAATGTTTCCACCCAAAGGATAAGAAAGCTTCCTAGGGATTTGGCAAGAGTATTAGAAGAAGGGGCTGACTATGCTGAAGAAAACTTAGACCAGATATTTAGTTCATTAAGAAGATTTATAGATAATAATTCAAATAAGATAGATGATGGCCTACAAACAAGGTTTGATGAGTTGACTGAACAAGGACGATTAAAATCATTAATTTCTACAACTGATGTCGACGGCTGCTCAAATTGTCTAGCCATTTTGAGAATGGTGGAGACAAGTACCAACCTAGCTGAGGCACACGAGGAAAATGGTGACACTCAACAGGCTTTAAAGACTTTGGGGATGGTTAGTACTTATCTAGATAACTATGAATACGAGAATGACTTTGCTCAGGATGGGATGATTGCTGAAGTTGAAGAAGCTGAAGCTTTAATTGCTAGGAATGAGATAGAAAAACAACAGGCAATCAAAGCAATTAAAACCGCACTCAAAACAACTGAAAGGTTGATTGCTAATCGCCAAGAGCCTTTATTAACAGTCGGATACACAAGTTTTTATTCTCCAAAACTGGAGAAAATTCAGTTCTTCTTTAGATGGTTTGGAAAAGGGGTTGATAAACAAGAAGAGGCAGCTGTCGCTGAGCTTGCGGAGCTTAGAGGTTATCGAAATAGTTTAGAGCTTAGATTAAGAGGTCTTGAATCTTTAGAAGTAACTAGGTCTACTGCGATTGAGAAAACCTCCGCTTATTTCAGTAAATTATATAAGAATGGATTGAAGTTAGTTCGTACCCTCATCCCAAGAATGAGAATCACTAACGAGGAGAGAGTCAGATCACATCCATTATCCATGGAAATTTCTGAGTATTTTGAAAATAATCCTGAGGGAGATTTAGGAGATATTTATTTCAAAGTTAAACAAAGAGTTGATATCAATGAAATTCGAGCTCCATATGCACAGCAGGATGGATTTAACACCCACAGAATAGTATTGAGGGCCTTGTTAGATGAGTTGAATGAGACTGGGTTGTCGGAAAAATATGGTGTTTCTTTTGCCACTAATAATTTTGATCTTATCTCAACTGAAAACATTTCTCCTGAAGTAGCTTATTATCTACAACTCCTGGTGCTAGATATCTCTACCGAGCTAGAGATTGATGACGTTTTTGTAAATAAAGATGGTGAGATTAGCTATCAAGGTTTAATTGAAGAAACAGCTAATAGGTTGGGGGAAGTTCAAGAGACAGAAGAGGAAACAATTGCGTGGATTGAGCAGCAGTTAACTGACTCAGTAAATAACTTCTTTGTCGGGATTGATAAGATTGCTCGGTTTGGTTTGACACCTCGGCCTAGGAAAATCTCTCCAGCTCAGGAGATCTACATTAAGAAAGTGGCAGAGAAAATGTATGAAGTGGTTATCGCTACTCCAATTGATAAACCTGATTTAGTTTCTATCATGGGGATACAGCAGCATCAAACAGCTCCTGATGAAGTTAAGTTGATCTATGATAATGAGCAAGCTTCAACTCCGGTTATTGCTGCTTGGGCAGGTGATCCCCACTTAGCTCTACAAAAAACTCTTGCTATTAGTAAATTGGTTCTCCCAGAAGGAGAAGTTAATCCAGAGTTTATAACTTACACTTTACCTACCAATGGAAGAAGCGATTTTATCTTACCTGATGAACCTTTAGTAATTAGTCAGGTCGCTTTTCCAGTCATTCAAAGAAAAGGCGTGGGTAATATTAGATCTGCTTTAGGTAAACAAAAAACTTATTCTCAAGCAATTTATGCCAATACGGATGAGGCTAGTAGACAAGTTGATCAATTACTTCATGGATCTTTAAGCTATCCATCTTTAGGATTTACTGGAAAAACTGCTTGGAATGAGGATATTAATGTGACTGAGCAGTGGCAAAAGTTAGGAATGAGAGTTAGATTACCCCTATCAGCCTATGAGTTGCAAGCAGTTTATGCTGATCCTCGTTATCAGCTAGAGTCAATTGAAGAGATTAAAGCCAGAGGGGTAGATACTTATGGTGAGCCAGTTATCTCAACATGGGGTACTAGAAACCCTTATACCTTTGCTGATATTACCAAATCTATTCAGCAAAATTTTGAGACGAAAGAATATGTCCCAGAGAAGTTAAAGACATACTTAGATGAAATGCTAAGTTCACAAGCTTATTTCTTGCAGTTTGATAATGAAGAAGCACAGGCAATTGCTACTAAGATAGACAGAAATGATCCAGAAGCAGCTAATGATTGGTTAATTTGGTTAGCTAAAACATTTGGTCAGCAGAGCGGGGTTAAGAGTCAACATGGTTTGTATCATGCAGAGCTGCATCGTCAAAATATTACTTTGGGAGGTGAATATCGTGATTTGGCTGATTTAGAGCATGCAGTTTGGGGTGATTATCAGGGCTTAACATCAGACCAAAAAGATGAGTTGGCTAAGGAAATATCAAAAACTTTATTCCCCATTATTGAAGTCCAGTTAGCATTTAACATTGCTAACGAGGTAAGTTGGGACACTAATATCCCTCAAATTGTAGATGGGTTTTTCTCATCGATGAAATCAGTCTCACCTCAGGTTACTAAAGATATTAGGCGTAGAGTTGTTCAGACTTTAGATAGTCCAGATGTGATTGATAAAAATGATTTATATTATTTTACAAACTTGTTTGTAATGAAGCCTGGTGGGTCTCTTTTTGAAAGTCCACTTTCACAGCAAAGCTTCCAGACCTATGTAAACTCTCTAGTTAGAATAACTGGATTTCCATGGCTAAATAAAATTGGTTCTTTCCAAGAATTTATCAAAAGAGATACGTTTAAGAGATCATATCCCAAAGAAAGACTAAGTGATTCTCGCAGGATTGCTAGACAGGTCCTAAGAAGAGAAGGACAAGATGTCTTTGTTCAAGCAGTTAGAAAAGATCTAGAAGAGATACTTTCTTATGGTTTAATGAGTGCGGACAGGATTGCTTTTCATGCGATCGGTGGGGTCTTGGAAGAGATTGATCTCTCCAATTGGGATAAAGATGACATCTTAACAATTGATATTCATCGAATTAATCGAGAAATTTACCGACAGATTAATGCTAATTATGTAGTCTTTGAATTCATGACCAATGAAAGCCGGGAGGAAATTAGCTTCGACGACCTCTGTTCTTCATGTTCTGAAGTCCGTGACCAAACTAAAGCCGGGATAGAAGTTGTTAATCAATTACTATCAGAAGGAAAAACACTTGCTGCTCTAGATGAGCTAGATAAGACTAGAAGAGAAGTAGTAAATACCCATGGGATGCAGAATCAATGTGTCCAGCTCTATCTCAACGCTTGGGTAGACACGACAGAAGCTATTATCAGAAAAGATCGCCCCTCGATAAATAAAGCCATCTCCTCAGTATTCAGAGCTACAGAAATCGCTGAGGATCTCATATCTAGAGGTAATATGGATCTAATCAACAACAGAGGGTTCTTAGGCATAGGTAGTAAAACAGATAATATCAACCTTACAGTAGCTGATATCCAAGACATCAACTCCATGCTAGAAGGAAATGACGAAATCCTAGGTCTAAAACAGATGGCTGATTTCAAACGAAATAATGATGGGAATCTCTTCAACAAGAGAAGAACTGCGAGTGGAAAACTTCATGATTTGAAGGGAGTGGTAGTTACAGGATTCCTATTTGATATTGAAGAACAACTTAGAGTTTGGGGACAAAATATCGATACTGCTTGGAGACAACGTCGAGCTGATAGAAAACAGAAAGAAGAAGAAACAGTAACCCCAAGTCCTAGTCCAAGCTTAGCTCCTTCTCCAACTCCAAGCCCCAGCCCTTCTCCAGTTACACAACAAGAACCTGAGGAAAGAAAAGATCTATCAGATTACTATGATGAATTAAGATTATGGTCAAGAAGATTCTTATTCAGAAATAGAGCCCTTGTTAATAGAGTCAATTCAACTACCAAATGGACTACTGGAATCATTACCTGGATATTTGGAACAGATAGATTAGGATTAAGGCCTGCTTTATGGTTAAGAGAGTGGAGATTAGGGAGAGACTATCGAGAATTTCCAGGGCTAGATGAAGACCTAATTGCTGAAGCATATACTGATATTGGTTGTGATGGAAAAAGAGTTATCCAGACTAATGCTTTGGCTAAGACGACTATTTATACAAAAACCTGTGCCAATGGTTGTTACCAGGGAGCTTGTAAAGTCACTAAAGGCAGCAGCTGTACTGGTGAAGAGACTGGTTTTTTTGTAAATAAATGGAGTAAGAATTTAGTCACTTGTGTTGATGGGAGTTGGCAAGGTAGCAAGGCTTCCTCAGCCAATGTTTTTGCTTACTCTAATCTCCAGAAATGGCAAACATATCAGGATCTAGCACTTCTTCCAGATCATGTCTTTGAAGGTCTTAATTTAAACATTAACTCTTTTTGGTTATATGACTTAGATCCAGAGGTTGAGTATGATGAGAATGGCTATGAGGTTATTGTTTCTGGTAATGCTGATCATACATATAGATCTGCAAACTGGATAAATCTTTCTAGCGCTCATAATACTGGGGTAACTATTCATGAGTTTTTTCATCAATGGGCATCGGCTAAGATTAATCCATATCAATCCTGGATTCCATTTGTAGATCTCGCAAACCTAAAATATTTAATAGACAATCCTGATATCCAATTTGTTCCCGCTGATTTTATCAGCATGACTGGTTGTAAACCCAACAGTGGTGGTGGATACTCATTCTCCTCTCAGCCAGTAACTGATTATGGAGCTACTAATTGCAGCGAGGATTTTGCAGAGACAGGGGAGATGTATGTGGTAGATCCTTGCCAACTTAAGCGGAAAGATGCTGATAGGTATGATTACTTTAAAGATAAAGTTTTAGAAGGAGTTGAGTACATCCCAGCCAGTGGATGTAATTGAAGATAAAAGCTACTGGATTTCTATGACTTACTCTTTGTCATAGGCATAGCTTGGTCCAACCTCAAATAGCACATAAAATCCAAGTAAAGTGAAGAAAACAGTAGCCAAGATTGGCCAGACACCATAGATCTCACCAGTAAAGATATTCATTAGTGAGTTAAACAGACCTAAGATATTCGCCCAAAATAGATAGATCCAGCCTACAGCATTCTTTTTCCTGAGTGGTTTGAAGGCTTTAACCAAGAAGAGAGCATTCAAAAGCACCATCAACATCGACCCAGACATAGTTAGAATAAGGAGCAGATCTAAGGCAATCAGAGATAATACTGTTAGCACAAAGGAAAGGACCACTGTTATAGAGCTGACAATCCCTCCTAATAAGACCAACCATGGCAAAATTAGGATGATGAAGTTTTTAATTTTCATTGGTAAGTGAGGTAATCTTGTAAAAAACACACTTGCCTTTTGAATTACCATTAGTGATTTTTGACCGGCAAAGATTCTTTCAAATCGTTTCTTTTTTTGAGGAGCAGCTGTTTCCATTTTTATCCTTTAATATGGGAATTAATTACATCTTCAGTATAAACACTTTTCCCTCTTTTTCTCAAGCCACACATCTAGTAGACTGATAAATGAAACTGAACTGCAGTAATTTTATGGTTCTTTTTCAGGAGAAAATATGGAACAAGCAGTACCCCAAGCAAATAGCCCTAAGGCCAATCTAATTCAAACCTCACTTAACTTCTTTAACCAATACAAGAAAATCATTATTACTGTTTTAGTGGTGATCAGTGTAGGTTTATTAGCTAAAAACATCTTTTTCAGGCCAGCAGTTATCTCAGTGGTAGGTACCGGCAAGCTTACCGCCAAACCAGCTCAAGTAGAGATGCTAGTGACTAAAGTCGACTCTAACCCAGATCCCATCTTAGCAATTATGGCTGGAGAAGAGAGTATTACCAGTATGGTTAGTAAGGCTAAAGAACTGGCTGGTGATGATGTTGAAGTCCAAAAGTCTTTCTATCAAGTCACACCCTCAGTAGTAGCAGGTGATGTGCTCTATCAAGTAGTTAATGTCTTTAAGATCACTGCTCAAGATTCAAGTAAAGCTACAGATATGATCAAAGGTTTCTATGCTGCTGGAGCAACTACAGTCTCTGGGGTGAATTTCATTCCTGAGAATAGAGACTTTATCACTCAAGAAGCTCGTTCACCCATATAGATGTCACATTCCATGCCAAATTTAGCAGCAACAGTAGC
>CAZHLX010000013.1:11829-21490 GCA_964533345.1 uncultured Pseudomonadales bacterium | reverse complement strand
ATGCTAAAAAATTTATCCACCAAAGGATTTATTGTGGAAATAAATCCTGTCAATCCTAAAGCCGATGTTCTTAATGAAAAAAAAGTTTTTTCAAATGTTTCTGAAGTTCCAGGAAATATTGATTTAGCAATTGTAGCCGTCCCAGCACCGTATGTAAGCTCAGTCATTAAAGAGGCTCATGAGAAAGGTGCTCAAGCAGCCATTGTCATCTCCGCTGGTTGTAAAGAAATCGGAAATATTAAACTTGAAGAAGAATTAAAAGAGATCTCTCAGGAGAGAGAAATTTCTTTAGTTGGACCAAATTGCTTAGGAATCATTAATCCTGAGATTAGCATGAATGCTTCTTTCGCTGGAGTTATGCCCAAGCCAGGAAACATTGCATTTGTTTCTCAGAGTGGTGCTCTATGCACTGCCGTTCTAGATTATGCCAAAGAAATGGGAATTGGCTTTTCTAAATTTATGAGCATTGGAAACAAAGCCGACATCAATGAACTTAAATTAATCAAGTATTTTGCAGAAGATCCTCAAACCAAGGTCATGGCTTTTTATGTTGAGCAGTTAGAAAATGCTCCAGAAATCATTAAGGTTGCTCAGGAGGTAACCAAAGGTAAAAATGCCAAACCAATCATCATGCTTAAGTCTGGTCGAACTGAGGAGGGTGCAGGAGCAATTGCGTCCCATACTGGCTCACTGAGTGGAGGAGATGCTGCCTACAACGCTCTCTTTGAACAAGCTGGAATTATTAGAGCAAGTAGTGTCAGCCAACTCTTTGATTACGCCCAAGTGTTTTCTAGAGATAAGTTAACCCCTGTTAAGAATGTCACTATTGTCACTAATGCTGGTGGGCCTGGAGTCTTAACTACCGATGAAGTAGTTTCCAGCGGTCTAGAGCTAGCCAAGCTCTCTTCAGAGACCACAAAGAAACTATCCGAGTCCTTACCTGCAGCAGCCAGTACCAGTAATCCCGTAGATATTTTAGGAGATGCTATTGGCGATCGCTACCAAGAATCTTTAGAGATAGTTGCTCAAGATAAAAATACTGACTCAATGTTAGTCTTATTAACCCCCCAATCAATGACTGAAGTTACTAAAACTGCCAAAGCAGTTGTGAACACTCAAGCCAATACTGATAAACCAATTATGGCCTGTTTTATGGGACAAGAGACAGTTGCTCCTGGCGTAAAAATCATGAAGGAAGGGGGTGTCATCACTACCACCTTTCCAGAGCCAGCTGCCAAAGCCTTAGCTACTTATGGTCAGTTTGTAGAATGGAGTCAAAAGGAAATTCAACCAGTTGTTAAGTATGACGATGTTAATAAAGCTGCCGTGGAAAAGATCTTTACTGAGGCTAAGAAAAATGGTCAAACCAGTTTTCCAGAAGCTCAAGCTCTCAGCATTCTCGAAGCATACGGTTTCCCCGTTTTGAAAACCGCTCGTGCCAAATCTGCTGAAGAGGCAACTGAAAAAGTTTCACAAATGGGTGGCAAGTATGCAATGAAGATTGTTTCTCAAGATATTCTTCATAAGAGTGATGTTGGAGGAGTCGCCCTCAACATAACTGCTAAAACTGCTGCTACAGAATATGAAGCAATGATAAAGAGAGTTTCAGAAGCTAAGCCTAAAGCTAACTTAGAAGGTGTTTTATTGATGGAGATGGCTCCTAACAATGGCACTGAAGTTATTTTGGGTGTTAATAAAGCTCCTGGGTTAGGAACAATGATTATGTTTGGGCTAGGTGGAATCTACGTTGAAGTGTTCAAGGATGTTAACTTTGCTTTTGCCCCCTTAAGTGAGGGTGATGCAACTCGATTAATTGATTCTCTACAAAGCAGACCTCTCTTTGAAGGTGTAAGAGGACAAGAACCTGTAGATAAACAACTCTTAGCTGAATGTATTGGGCGTATTTCCCAGTTGGTGACTGACTTCCCAGAGATTGTAGAACTAGACATTAATCCGTTACTAGCTCTTCCTGGTGATCAAGGAGTGAAGATGCTTGATGCTAGAGTGGTGATAGAATAAACCTCTTTCATTCACCCAAATCTTTCACGAAGTGAAAAAACCTGTTAGAGTTAAGTTATGCAACCTTTAGCAGGAGTGTTAAGACCACAGTCATTAGTAGATTTTGTAGGCCAAGATCATTTGGTCGGAAAAAATAAACCTCTACGCAAAGTTATTGAAGAAGGTAAGATTTTCTCAATGATTTTTTGGGGACCTCCTGGAGTAGGGAAGACTACCTTGGCTAGATTAATCGCCAAAGAACAAGATCGCGAGTTTATTGAAATGTCAGCAGTTTCTGCTGGTAAAGCTGATGTGCGTGAGGTCATTAATAACACTCGTGAACAGCACCAACTTACTCAAAGTTATAAAGCCCCAGTTTTATTTTTGGATGAGATCCATCGCTTTAACAAAGCCCAACAAGACTTTCTTTTACCCTATGTAGAGGATGGCACCATTATTTTAATTGGTGCTACTACCGAGAACCCTAGTTTTGAAGTTATATCACCATTATTATCTCGAACTCGTGTTTTTGTACTAAAACAATTTAAAGAAGAAGAGCTATTGAAAATAATCAAACGAATTGAGAAGCATTTAAAACTCAGAGTAAAAAAAGCTGCTAAAGAATGGATGGTCCAGTTTGCAAATGGTGATGCGCGCAAATTACTAACTATCGCTGACAATACTTTTGAACTTTATGAAAATTTGGAGATAGAGTCACTCAAACAAGCCCTCCAATCACAACATCTGCGTTACGATAAACAAGGTGAAGAACACTATGACACTATCAGTGCATTTATTAAGTCAATGAGAGCCAGCAACATTGATGCAGCACTCTATTATTTAGCTAGAATGGTAAGTGCAGGTGAAAAACCAGAATTTATTGCTCGTCGAATGGTCATCTTTGCTAGTGAAGATATCGGCTTGGCCCAACCTACTGCTTTAGTAGTAGCTAATGCTGTCTTTGATGCTGTTCACAAGATTGGTTATCCTGAAGCTCAGATTAATCTAGCTCATGGAGTAGCTTACTTATGCAAAGCTAAAAAAGATCGCTCTGCGTATGATGGATATTTTAAGGCTCTAAATGATGTTAAGAAACACGGCAACCTACCCATTCCACTTGAACTAAGAAACGCTCCCACCAAACTCATGAAAGAGCTAGATTACGGTAAGGGCTACGAGATGTATACTGATAAAAACCTATTACCTAAAAAATTAAAAAACAAAAAGTATTATTAGCTGTATATGAAACTTAAATTTCTACAATGGAATGTCTTATACAAAGAGGACATGGATAAAGTTGTCACTGAGATTAAAAAGTCTCAGGCTGATGTTATCACTGCACAAGAATTTATCATTGATAAACGAAGAGACATTGATACAGCTAAATACGTCGCAGAAAAATTAGATTTTAATTACTTCTATGCTAAAGGGGATAGCTGGGACAACAGAGAAGATAAGGAAGAACAGGGCAATGCCATCTTTAGCAGATTTCCTATCACAGAAACAAACTCTACCCATGTTAGCCCACCTAAACATAATCCAGAGAATGCTTTAGAAGAAGGACGTGTCTATACAGAAGCCATCATAGATGTAGATGGCAAGAGAATTACAGTAGGTACAACGCATCTTTCATTTACACCTCATTTTGAAATCACTTCAAACAGAAAAGAAGAGGCTGACAATCTAATCAAGGTCATTAATAAAAAGAAGAATAACTACATCTTTGGAGCTGACCTTAATGCTACCCCAGACTCATACGTAGTCTCTGAATTTAATAAACACCTCATAGACTGTGGGCCCGATCGCTCTCAGAATACGTTTTCTCGGATACCTTTTGATTATCGCGGACTATTTCAAGTCAAAGGTATTGATTGGAGAATAGACTTTGTCTTTGCTACTCCGGATTTAAAGATCCTAAACGCACAAGTGGTCCCAACAAATTGTTCAGACCACTTGCCAATTTTAATTGAAATTGAACTCTAATCTATTTTTTCTTAGGTTTCATCTTACCCTTGAACCATCGAGCAATAGCTCCAAAACCAATTAGGAAAGCAGTAAGCTTCACTAACCAACCTACGACTGGAAGAACACTCAATAACTTAATAAGTGCCAAACCAATTATAAATTGGAGATATCGATCTTTGAACCATTTAGCCTTACTTTCTTTATAAATTTTTTCACCTAAGGCCTTCCCAGATATCCAACAAGCAACCATCCAACTGACGATGTAACCCATCAACATTAAGAATGCTAATGGCATCCCAATCACAGTCACCATTAATAAGATAATTACCAATGGACCAAGAAATAGCTTAAGAGCACCCCAACCCATGCTGGGAAGAGGGTTCTTCATTGCATTGGCAGACATCTCATCAGTGGCCTTAGGGAATAGATACATTAAAACTAACCCACTTACTAAGCCTAAGATCAGACTGAATACAGCGCCAACATTATTCATATCTTTTCCATACCCATCAATCTTGGCCATCTTTTCTTCAGCTTTGTATGAGCGATAAACTTGATTAATATTTGTCTCACCACTAATTTGAGCTTGTTCTGAAACCTGTGACTCTTCACCATAATTGGCTACTAAATCACCACCAACCGTAGTGTTTGAGAGAACCTGAATTCCATCAGCTTCTACTTTAACATCTTGACCAAAGTCACCAGCCATCTGTACTGCTCCAGCACCTGTCCAAACATCTCCCATCACGTCACCGTTATAAACAACCATGCCACCACCAGCCAAGACTGAACCCATCACGTTACTAGCGGGACCAAAAGTAATCGACCCCCCTCCGGCTGTGACATCTTGTCCAACAGTTCCATTCAAAACAACATTCCCACCTCCAACACGAATATCTTCAGTGACTTCACCATTAAGAGTCACAGTTCCACCACCTACAATCAAATCACCATCAATTTTTCCTTCTACCATGACCGTAGCACCCCCCACATAAACATCACCCACTAAATCTTCAGTTAGAACCACTGATTCACCAGCCCTGAAATGAGGCCCAGTGATTTGTTTAACTAAACTAGCAGCCTGAGCCTTGACTGGCATCAACAATGCTAGCGAGAGAATCGTAAAAAATGAGAGGAGCTTTTTCATAATCTTCCTTAAATAACTATTTGTTTTAATCCTACACTGATTTACCTCAACTGACAAATTTATTACAGCTTAGGAAATATTCACTTTGTATCCTTAGCAATTAATGACTCCACAACAGACTTTACAAAAATACTTTGGTTACTCTAATTTTAGAGACGGACAGATTAAGATAATTAACTCCATATTAAATAAGAAAGATACTCTAGCCATCTTGCCAACAGGGGGAGGAAAATCTATTTGTTTTCAAATTCCCGGCTTGATCATGGAAGGAACAACTATTGTGGTTTCTCCATTAATTTCTTTAATGAAAGATCAGATTGATGCTTTAAACAAAAAAAATATCCCTGCTACTTTGATTAATAGCTCTCTGAGTAAAAGAGAAGTTATTAATAGATTAAAAAACCTAACTCAACGAAAATATAAATTTGTTTACCTCGCTCCAGAGAGGTTAAAAAATATTGATTTTATTAGAGCTTGTCAAAAAATAGAGATTCCTCTAATTGCCATCGATGAATCACACTGCATCTCAATGTGGGGTCACGATTTTAGACCTGACTATACCCAGATCAGTGAATTCTTCAAGCAAATCCAAGATAAACCAGTCATTGCTGCTTTTACAGCGACTGCAACCCAATTAGTAAGGGCAGATATTATTCACTATTTAAAAATGGATAATCATCAAAATTTTTTAAATAGCTTCTCCAGAAAAAACCTATCTTTTCACCTCACTCAATGCAATAGTAACTTTTCTCAAGAATTAGCTTTATTTATTTTAATGAAAAAGCATTTCCCTCAACCAGGGATTATCTATACTTCAACTCAAAAAAAAACTGAGTATATCGCTAGACTAATTAAACATTATTGGGGTGATAAGTTTCCCATTCAAGCCTATCATGCGGGCTTAAAAACAAAGCAAAGGGCAGAAGTTCAAGACCAGTTTCTGAACAACCAGCTTCAAATAATTGTGGCCACTAATGCCTTTGGGATGGGAGTAGATAAAGCAAATGTTCGATGGGTAATCCACTATCAAATCCCTGGAAACTTAGAAAACTATTATCAGGAAGCAGGTAGAGCTGGACGCGACCAGAGTCCAAGCAACTGTTATTTATTATTTAATCCTACTGATGTTGAAATCCAAAAGACATTCATTAATCAAACTGAACATCAAAACAAAAAATTAAAAGAATATAGACTCTGGCAGCTTTCACAAATGTTCAAATACACTCAGACAAGAGAGTGTCGCTTAAAATATATTCTCAATTATTTTGATGAAAAATCTCTTAATTGTGAGAGATGTGACATCTGTACTAAAAAAAAGCTAGGGTTTTCTACTCAAGATCAAGAGTATTTTAATTTTTTAACAAGTAAAAAAAGACTCTTTCCAACAACAGTCCTTACGCCCAAAATCATCTATTTATTAGTCATTCATAGACCTCAATCCAAAACAGATTTTTTAAAAATTCCTGGCATTGGTGGAGGATGGGTGGAGAAGTGGTATAATCAGGTGTTCAAATTACTCGAGATAGGAGCAAGAAATGTCAATGACCCTCAAACAGCTGTCAACCGAATATCAGAAAATTGCTGACTTTATCAACTTACGTTGGCCACTTAAAAATAAAGAACAACGCATCTTTGCTCGTACTATGAAATTAGTTGAGGAATTAGGTGAACTAGCAGATGAAGTTTTAACTAGCATGAATCTTCAACGAGAATCAAAAATTGCTAAATTTAGTCAAGAAAACGTTGAGGATGAACTAGCTGATGTGATGGCTTCAGTAGTTTTACTTGCTACTGAGTTAGAGATTGATTTAGACAAAGTTATGGAAAAAAAGATTAACTATACTAAAGAGAGATTTGAGATTAATTCAAATTCATAAGTTGGTAAAGTTCCCCATCATTGAATCCTTTTTTTCGATAATATTCTTTTGTTCCAATTCCAGATATCACAGCTAGCTTTTTATAACCAGCGAGAATAGATATCTCTTTAGCTTTTTGAATTAACTTGGTTCCAAATCCTAAATGCTGTGGCCTTTGCTTTCCCTTTTGACCAATTTGAACTGCTCGACCATAAACGTGAATTTCTCTAATTAAAGCACTTTCAGAGAGTTCTTTGATAAAAGGTTCTTGAGTCGGCAAACTTAATCTTAAGAAAGCTACAATCTTATTAGGCTGGTTTTTTTTAGGAAGTACAAACTGCAAAAATATCTCCTGACTAACATCAGTTTCATATTTAACTTCATCCAATTGAATCTCATCCTCATTAAACTCTTCATGTCTAATCTCACGAGCTCTAACATCTTTCATCTGTTGCCCCAACTTATCTAAATGCTGTTGAGCAATTTGTCTGAAATTTGTTTTTTTGTTTCCTTCCACAATATCAGTTGATGGGATATCTCTAATTACTCTAGTTAAGCGACAGTACTCCGGAGTATGAGTCAGAGCATAACTCAAGACATCCAACAGCTCTTCTCGAGAATAAGGCTGCCATAATCCATCTTGGTAATATCTCATCAGCTCAGCACTAGCTAATAAAGAACAAGGATAGACCTTAAGCTCATCTGGTTTAAAGCTAGGATCTGTAAAAAGCTTTTCATAGTCCTGCTTATCTTTTTCTACATTGGACCCATAGAGATTGGCCATCCAATGAGCATGAACTTTAAACCCAGCCTGCCTTAACAACCCCACCGCCTTTGCCGTGGCAGCTACATCATGACCACGATGATTTTTTTCTAAAACATCATCGTTAAGACTTTGAAAGCCTATCTGCGTTTTAGTCGCTCCTAGTTTTCTAATTCTAATCACCTCTTTTTCAGAGATATTGTCTGGTCTTGTCTCTACTACTAGTCCGACACATCTCTGAGCTGCTGTCTCATTAATTTGCTGCTGTTTTTCTAGGTCTGCCCATGATGAAACTTGATATTTATCAAAGCCACCAATTTTCTCTGGAGCAGTATAAACTTCAGAGATTGTTTGGTTATAAGTTATGTCAATATTTTCACCTTCAATTTCTTTATCTTTTAAACTAGCTTGGTTCTCTTGGGGATCACTGCTCAATTGATGGGCATTCATTTCTTTGAGCTGTTTATTCATCTGCTCATAGTGAGTCAGGACTTCATCTCGACCATCTTTTTTTCCATACTCATTCATGGCTCTAAAACATTCTTTGATAAACCAGATTTGATAACTTTCTGGATAATAAGACCATGTTCCACCTAAAACAATTAACTCTGATTTATCAACATTGTGACCAATATCATCTAAAGCTTGAAGTCGATTATATGTTTGAAGATAGGGATCAAAATAGTTTCTTTCGGCCCGTTGTGCTCCTGGCTCATCTGCTAGATAGCTCTTAGGCATACGAACATCGCTAGGACAGAAAATGCATTTCCCAGGGCAAGGAAAAGGTTTTGTCAGCACTGTTATCGGAGCTACACCAGAACTGGTTCTAATTGGTTTCTTTCTTAGAAATCTTAAGATGTGTTGCTGTTGCTCTTGGAGGCCATGATTGCCAGCTAACTTTCTATAAGCTGAGATCAACTCATGTTTAGTAAATAAATTGCCGGGTGACTTAGGATATCTCTTAACTACTTTAGCTAATCTTTTGACGTTTAATGACTCAACCTTTTCAAGTTCTTTGAAAAGAGAAATGAGTTGAGGTTGATGTTCTTGGCCAGGTAAATGGTATGATGTCATGTGCCCTTATTATACCGCCTGATATGAATAAAACCCTTATTTTAAAACTTAATCGCTTAAATCAACAATTTTATAAACAAGTTGCTGGCTCTTTTAGTGAATCTCGTAGCTACTATTGGCAAGGATGGAACAAGTTAGTTCCATATATTCAAGAACTAGCCAATCATCATAAAAATAAGGTTACTGTCCTAGACATTGGCTGTGGTAATGGTCGCTTTGGATCATTCTTGGCTGAGCAACTCCCAGAAACAAGAATTAAATATATTGGAGTTGATAATAGTAAAGAGCTTTTAGAAATTGCTGAACAACAACATAAGACTTCTAATATTGAATCTGAGTTTGAAAAAATTGATATCATTGATTTGCTCTTAAATGAAAAGCTGGGCCCAACACTGGAGAAGTTCTCTCCCAACTTCATTACTTCATTAGGTGTTCTACATCACATACCAAGTTATAAATTAAGACAAAGTTTTATTAGTACATTGGGAGAAACTCTGACTAAGCCAGGGTATATATCTTTCACAACTTGGAATTTCTTAGACACTAAGAGGTTTCATAAAAAAATAATTGAGCCTGAACAAGTAAAGATTGATCCAGATAAACTTGAGAAGCATGATGTTATTTTAGACTGGAAGAGAGGCGAGACTGCTTACCGTTACTGCCACTATACTGATAGAGTAGAGCTTAGAAAACTAATTAATAATTCTAATCTAGAGTCAGTTTCTAGATTCAAAGCTGATGGTAAAAGCGGTAAACTAAATACTTATACTGTACTAAAAAAAATAACTTATGAAAAAAAATTTTGATAATAAAAAAACGACAAATTCAATTGTCGTTTTATTTACTATTATAGTGTGT
>CAZHLX010000013.1:0-11819 GCA_964533345.1 uncultured Pseudomonadales bacterium | reverse complement strand
CTTTTTTAGGTCTATTTGATTCAGGTTATGTAACTTATGAAATTTTTGCTGATAGAATTCCACTCTGCACTCCTCCTTTTCAGTGTGCTGCCTTTCTACAAAATGATTGGGCTTATATCGCTGGTCTCCCTTTATCAATCTATGGATTTGTTTTCTACACCATAGTGCTAATTCTAGCGGTGATGAACTTTTTAGAGATTAAGAATACTAAAAAGGCTCTTAGAGGCCTGTCTACTTTTGGCTTTCTATTTGCCCTTTATGTAAGTTTCATCATGGGTGTGGTTGTTAAGGCCTGGTGTCTATGGTGTCTAGTCTCAGCTATCACTCTCACCATACTGTTCATTAACAGTCGTTTTCTAGAAATTGATAAGAATTCACCTCAATCAGAAGACAACTAGTCTCTTGAGATTTTTCTTGGTAAAATAGTGGTTCTTAATGCCCCGTCGTCTAATGGCAGGACAGCGGCCTTTGAAGCCGTCAATCTTGGTTCGAGTCCAAGCGGGGCATATTTTTTTCACCTCTAAATCAATCTAATCTCTAACAAGAAATGTAATTGATTAATTTTCCTTATTGATTTTATCAAAATACATATTCATAATTCTGAATATGTATAATCAAATATTTGAATTACACTCCCAACTCCTTAAGGCACTTTCTCACCCTAAACGACTAGAAATCATTCATCTGGTCAGGGACCAGGAATTACCTGTGAATGATATTCACACCATGTTAGATTTGCCACAGGCAAACATCAGCCAGCACCTGATGATCCTACGTGATGCTGGTGTAGTGACTACACGTCGTGAAGGAAAGCAAATTTATTACTCACTGAGTGATAAGAAAATAATCAAAGCCAGTGACTTATTAAGAGAAGTTTTAATAGATAAAAACCAAGATAAAGAAATTTCTGATGAGCTAGTTTTAAAAATGAAAGATCTTGTCCCCTTAGTTCATGACCCAGTTTGTGAAATGAGACTTTCACCCAAAACAGCTGGGTTTAGCCATCATCATCAAGGACAAACTTATTTTTTCTGTGCGAGTGGATGTATGAAGAAATTCCAGGAAAAACCTCATAAATATGTCTAAAAAAACTCTGTCCTTCCACATATCAGGAATGCATTGTGCTAGCTGTGCAAGCAACACCACTCGCAAACTCAATAAAACTTCAGGGGTTATATCAGCCAGTGTTAATTATGCCAATGAGCAAGCTACAGTAACCTATGATGAGAAGAGAACCTCAACACAAGACTTAGCCTCAGCTGTGAGCTCCCTAGGTTATACAGCTCACATAGAAGCAAATGAAGAAATTGCAGAAAAAGAGAGACAGAAGGAACTAGATTCCCTGAAAAAGAAATTAGCTGTAAGTGTGGTCCTAGCATCGATCTTGATGCTAAGCATGGTCCCTGGATTACCGAAAGTGTTTCATAATCCATGGCTGTTGTGGATCTTAGCTACTCCAGTTCAATTCTGGGCTGGGAAGCGTTTTTACCAAGGAGCAATTTCAGGATTAAAAAATAAGACTACTAATATGGATACACTCGTTGCTTTAGGTACATCTGTAGCTTACTTCTATTCAGCAATTGTAACTGTATTTGGAAACTGGTTTGAAAAATATGACATAGAAACTCATGTCTACTTTGAGGCTTCTGCTGCCATCATTACTTTTATTTTGTTAGGGAAGTTTTTAGAGATTAGAGCAAAAGCACAAACATCATCAGCTATTAAGGAGTTGTTGGGTCTACAAGCTAAAACTGCCCTTGTCAAAAGAGGAAAGGATTGGAAAAAAATCTCAGCTGATAAGATCAAGACAGGAGATGTTTTATTAGTTAAGCCAGGGGAAAAAATACCAACAGATGGAGAAATAATCAAAGGAGAAACTTCAATAAATGAAAGCATGATCACGGGGGAAAGTCTGCCTATTGCAAAAGAAAAAGGAAACAAAGTAGTGGGAGCAACAGTTAATGGCTCAGGCAGCATTGAGATCAAAGCTACCAGGATAGGCAGCGAGACCATGTTGGCTAACATTATCCGCTTGGTAAAAGAAGCTCAAGGATCTCGCCCTCCTATTCAAGCATTAGTAGATAAAATTGCCTCCTACTTTGTCCCAGCAGTTATAGTTACTGCTGTTGTTACTTTTTCAACTTGGATGGTAGTTGGTCCTGAACCAAAGTTCTTATTTGCCCTGGTGAGTATGATTAATGTGCTCATTATTGCCTGTCCTTGTGCATTGGGTTTAGCCACCCCCACTTCTTTGATGGTTGGTATGGGAAAGGGAGCTAAGTTGGGAATTTTGATTAAAGATGCCCAAGCTCTTGAAGTTGCTAATAAGATTGAGGCAGTAGTCTTTGATAAGACAGGAACCCTTACTGAGGGCAAGCCAACAGTAAAAAACTCAGTTTATATTGATGAAACAAAAAAAGAACTTATCTTAGGAACCTTGAAATCTGTAGAAGAACTCTCTCACCACCCATTGGCTGAAGCTTTAGTAAGTTACGCTCAGGAAAACCTTTCTAAAAACAAAAGCTATAAAGTAACAAATTTTAAAGATTTGAGTGGCAAGGGGGTAAAAGCGAAAGTAGCTAAAACCCAAGTTTTGATAGGTAATGAGAAACTCTTCGAAGAAAATAAAATTAAGATTGATCAAAATCAGATCATTGATTCTCTAAAAAATAAGGGGCAAACTGTCGTCCTGATGAGTCTGGATAATAAGCTAGAAGCTATATTTAGCATCGCCGATACTCTCAAGCAAAAGTCTAAAGAAGTCGTATCAGATCTTAAGAAATCTGGTATTACTCCTATCATGCTCACTGGTGATAACCAACAAACAGCTCAGTCAATAGCTTATGAGGTTGGAATTAGTGAGGTGGTTGCAGAGGTATTACCAGCTGATAAAGAAAAAACCATCAGGAATTTACGAAACAAATACCAAGTAGTAGCAATGGTTGGGGATGGAATTAACGATGCCCCAGCTCTAGCCAGCGCTGATGTAAGCATCGCTATGGGGGATGGCACAGATGTAGCAATTGAATCTGCTGGAGTGACTTTACTTAGAAGTGATATTAGTCTAGTTCCTCAGGCAATTAGCCTCTCAAAAGCAACCATGAAAAATATCAAACAAAATCTTTTCTGGGCTTTTGGCTACAACGTATTACTAATTCCTGTAGCGATGGGAACTCTATATCCAATTTGGGGAGTATTATTAAACCCAATGCTAGCTGGAGCAGCCATGGCTTTTTCAAGTGTAAGTGTAGTCTTTAATGCCCTAAGACTAAAAACCATTAAGTTGTAAGGAGTTTTATGAATTTATTTGTAATTTTTTTAACCGGACTAACCACTGGAGGACTGTCTTGTCTGGCTATGCAAGGTGGTCTTTTAGCAAGCGTAATTGCTAATCAAAAAGAACAAGAACATGAAGAGATAACAAATGATAAAGATAAACGTAAAGCTAAGAAGAAAGAGCAATATCTCAAAACTCTCCAAAAACAAAACTTTTCTCTAGACTCCTTTGACCAATTAGATTGGTTGCCTGTGACTATGTTTTTAGCCACTAAGTTGGTCGCTCACACCATACTCGGGTTCTTACTTGGAATGTTGGGATCAGCAATTTCTCTGAGTTTAGGCGTCAGATTAGGTTTCCAAATCTTCACCGCTATCTTTATGTTTGCCACAGCAATGAATCTACTAGATGTTCATCCAATCTTTCGTCACCTAGCACTTCAACCACCCAAGTTTTTACAACGCCTCATTAGAAACAAGAGCAAGAGCCAAGCTCTATTTGCTCCTGCAATATTAGGACTCTTAACAATTTTCATTCCCTGTGGAGTAACCCAAGCTATGGAAGTATTAGCTATCAACACAGGTAACCCAATTCAAGGAGCACTAATTATGTTCTCCTTTGTGCTTGGCACCTCTCCTTTATTTGCCCTATTAGGAGTGGCAACTGCTAAATTGAGTGAGGGTTGGTACCAACGTTTCACTAAAATTGCCGCTGCAGTGCTTGTCATCATGGCTATTTATAGTTTTAACGGTGTTTTAATTGTTATGAACTCACCAATTACAGTAAACAAAATTATCAGTCCAATCACTTATTTTTTCTCTGATGAGAGGTTCGAGAAGCTCTCCACAGTTCAAACTAATAATGGAGTTCAACAGGTGACCATAAATGTTTTGGATAGGGGTTACAATCCAAACTACATGAAAGTTAAGCAGGGAGTTCCCGTTGAGATGACCTTAAAAAGTGATGGTACTTACTCATGTGCCTTAGCTTTTGTATTCAGAGAATTTGGAATAAAAACCTCGCTCAGAGCCACTGATACTCAGTCATTTACATTTACACCCAACAAACCAGGAAAATATAATTTTACTTGCTCTATGGGAATGTATACAGGAACTATGGAGGTAATCTAAATGCTAAACATTTTTAAGCAAAAAACCAAAGGAGAAACAATAGTTCTCAAAATTGATGGGATGCACTGCACCAGTTGCAGTATGAGCATTGATGGAGAGCTAGAGGAGGTAGATGGGGTAATTGAGTCAAATACTAGCTATGCAAAGTCAAAAACAAAGGTAACCTACAATCCTAAGCTGGTTGATTTAGAAAAAATAAAGCAAGTCATTGAAAGTTTAGAGTATAAGATTGTAAGTTAAACAAGACATCTCTTATCCACTCCCTGGTTCGGGTAGTGACCAACTGGGGCATCACATTTTTCACAATATTAAGATTTTTCTCAATCTATTACATCCTTCTGTGCTAAACTTAATATATGTTTGAAGGAGATGGTTATCAATACGATCCTGAAACTCAAAAGATGCTTGATGAAGCCAGTGAGTTGGTAAATAAAGTTTTATCCAAACTTACTCTTGATCAACTTTTCTATTTCAGCCATTACATCAGTGTCATTAAAGATGATTATGATCAGAGAGATAGAAAATACTTTAGGACAGAACCTGAGAAAAGAGGAAATATCCCTAGCCATAGAAAACTACCAGGCTATGAAGATAGAGATTGGTGGGAAATTATTCAACCTCTTTTCAATAAAAATGATGGAGAAAATATTAATGGATTAGTTTTTATGTTCATTGAAAGATTTATTCACAAGAAAGCTAGAGAGCATCAGGGTTATATACCACCAGAAGAATATCCAAATGTAGAAAAAGCTACACATGCTGTAGCTGTCCAAGAAGCTACTGCTGGTATGAGAGAAGATGTTCTTGCCAGAGAATTATTAGATGAGAATGATCCCCAAAGTGTTTCTGGACGTCTGCATGCTGTAAATGAACAAAAAAGTCATGTTAATGCTCTTACAGCATTGAGATCATCTCTTGAAGCAAAACCAATTACCCTACCAAATTCTGATTCTTAGCCTCCTTTAGGAGAAGCAACAATTGTTAGAATTCAAATAATAGATCTTTAAACTAAGTAAGCACCCCCACAAATTTACTTTCTTGTTTAGAGTAGTGACTAATTCAGACATCATAATATCCTATAACATTGACTTTCAATCATTTTCTGTGTAGAATTTATCCTCTGATTTAAACCAAGTGGTGTTTGTTATTGCTACAAATATTCACTATTTAAATTATGTTGCTGATTAGCAACGATCTTTAACAGTTAGGAAACTAAAATTAAGACCAATGTTTTATTCAGAATTCTCTGAGTAAATTTTGGTCTTAATAACCAGTTTTAAACTGGAATTAGTGTAGGAGATTCTATTATGAGTGACTCTGTCCATCAAGATATTTATGCAAAATTGCTTCAACTTGAAGATGATAACCTCCCAAGTAAAATTATCATTTCTCATGGTGACTATGAAATTTTTGAAGCTTTCTGCGAAAAAGAAGGAAAGCCTCTATCTTTCTGGGACATACCAGTTGAGGCAGGTGACGTTGATGAAATCACCTTAGAATAAATTTTTTCATCTCATATAAAAAAAAGATTGGAGGGATTAAATCCCTCCAATACTAATCTCAACCTAGTAAACAGTTTCCTAACTGTTTATTTTAAAAAAATAAACAAAACTTATTACCTTCAGTTAAAAATAACAATAAATTCAAACCTCCTCAGTACAAAAAGAAGCCAACTGCTCAATAAAGTTTGCAATTCCCACACCTTGAATAATCTGCAGAGCCATCGCACTATACTTCTTTGCGAGCAAAGCAACTCCACCCTCATCATAAGCATAAGGATGCTTAATACTAGACTTGACCCACTTAGCAGTTTTGCCATTTTCCATCATGTATTGATTAATCATCGGTTCCAGCTGATAGCCCTCTGGTTTTTGCGAAAGAATCTCTTTTAAATCCTCAGTCTTGAGCACCCTTTCCCCAGAAAAAACACATGAAATTCGACTATAAACAGTTAACTTACTAGTGATCATGTAATCAGGATTTGGATCCACCTTTTTGAGAATAATCAAATCAATTCTAGGATCATTAATTTTACTAAGAGCTTTCTTTACCTCACGAGTTTTGATGTTGTTTATATCAGCATCAAATAACATTACATACTCAGTATCCACATGCTTAAGGCCAGCAGCTACTGCACCAGCTTTACCCTTATTTTTTCTAAGTTTGATCAACTTAACTTTAGGAAACTTCTTCTTAATTTCTTTGCTTGCTTCATCATGAGAACCATCATCAACAGCGATGATTTTTTTAAATCTTTTAATCTTTGATAAAACTTCTAAAACCCCAACTACCTTATCCGCTTCATTATAAAAGGGAATAATACAACTATAAGTAGGGAACATCATTTACTTCCTCAGGGAGAATCCTGTTGAAAAAATCTACCACTGTAGTTAGCTTCACCTTTAGTCTCTTCAAATATTATTTGACAAATTGGAATTCCAACTTGAATATCTAGAGCCATTGGCCCAGCATTAGTCATCTCTAATACCTGCTGCCCCTGAGTTCCAGGATGAATAAAATTGGCAGTAATATGAACTAACAACCCAACCCTAGCCAAAGTGCTTCTGCCTTGAATCCAACCACAAAGGTTGTTTGGTAAAGTAAGTGACTCAACTGTAATCCCATGAACTGACTCACCAGGAAGTAAAGTGATACTCTTCTCAACCTCAATAGTCTTAGTTGCTTTTTGGTAATCTACTTTATGACCAACTTCAAAATTTCCATTAACCTTCTCAAAAATTCTGAAAGTATTACCCAAATGAAAATCAACCGAGGCAGGACCAACCTTTGACTCATCAAAAGGATCGACCTTGATTTTGCCTTCGTTGATGTAATTAATAATTTCTTGTTTTGCTAAAACTGCCATAGTCCCGATAGGATAACATATTTCTCATCTGGTAGGAAAGATGATCAGAGATTGAAGTACAATATATAAGTATGATTATTACCCTAATCCAACTTGTTTTTTTGGTCCTATTTACTCGCCAGATAGTAATCGTCCTCATTGCTTGGTGGACTGGTACTCAGTCTGATGTTCCCTTTCAATCAACTAAGCGCTCTGCTCTCAAAAAGTTGATTCACTATTTAGAAGTTAAACCTAATCAGCAAATATATGACCTTGGAAGTGGCAGCGGGAAGGTTGCTTTCTACTTAGCGAAAAATACTTCGGCAAAAATTGTGGGAGTAGAGAAGAACAAACCACTGTATATAATTTCAAAGTTAAAGAAATTGCTTCATCCCAAACTTAAAATTAAATTCATCAATCAAGATTTATTCAATATTAGCATCTCTGATGCAGAGGTTATCTACACTTACTTTTCACCACGAGCCTATCAAAAAGTTGCTTCCAAACTTGATAATGAACTTAAAAAAAATACCATTCTCATAGCATGGCGATACCAATTTAAAAATAAAAATTTTAAACTTATCCATCAAATAAAAGATCGCTATACCATGTACATCTACCAAAAACAGCGCTAAACTAGATGCTATATGTCTAATGCACAAACATTCCTCACTTTATTCAACAAGATTGAACAATTCTTAGATAAACTTAATCAATCTACTGAACACTACGGTTTTCGCCGCTTAGTGGATTACTTAAGCAAAAATAATGACTTAGTTGCTACTTATAAAATGGAGTTGGTTGACTATCTAGAATTAAGAAATGCTTTGGTTCATAAATCTACCGGAAAACCAATCGCTGAGCCTAGCGATGAAGTAATCAAAAAAATGAAAGAGATCTATGATGCTCTTTCTAATCCTCCTTTAGCGATAAACATCGCCGCAAAACCTGTCTACACTTGCACCACTAAAACTCCAATCTTAGAAGTCATCAAAGAAATGAATCGCAACTTCTACACCGCTATCCCTGTTTATAACCAAGACCTTTTTGTGGGAGTTTTTTCTGATCACTCTTTAACTCGTTGGTTGGCTCATGTGAACAAACAAATTGACTTAAAAAATATTTTAATCAGTCAACTTCAGGATTACTACGATAAAGAAGATAATAAATTCAATAGTTATCACTTTATGGATACCAAGACTGATGTTTTTACTGTTAAACAAGCCTTCACTTCATTTACTGAAGAGAAAATGAGATTAGGAGCAATTTTCTTAACTGAACACGGCCAAAAAAATGAAAAAATTCAAGGGATCATTACAGCCTGGGATTTACCAAAAATTAAAAGATTCTAATGGCAGAAGAAGAACTACAACATACCGAAGAAAATCATGCACCTAGGAGTGATTATTCGATTGCTTTTGAAACAAAAGCATTAGCTGAAGAACTAGGCATAGTGGTGCCAGAAGAAAGTTTTAAAGAAAACCCTCATTTTTGGTATACGGTCTATGTCTTATCAATCCAACAAATTCCAGAAGTCCGTAGTGTTTTTATGGAGGGTGAAATCCCTTTTAGTATTCTTTTAGGTGATAAGTATCTACCTCAATTTGAAAGAATGATCCAGATAGAAGCCCTCAGGGTAGCTATGGAGATAATTAGATCGGGATATATCGACTCACTAACCAAAGCTTGGAATAGAGAAGGGCTAGAGGATAGAATTAGTTTTTTTCAAAACCTAATCAAAGAAAAATCATTAGAAGAAGAACACACTCTCATTCTTTACTTTATAGACCTAGATCATTTTAAAAAAATTAATGATACTCTGGGTCACTCTACGGGAGATATAGTTCTGCAAAATTTAGTTGAAGTGATGAGGGGTATGACTAGACCTCAGGACTCTATCTTTAGATACGGAGGAGAAGAGTTTTGCTTAGTTCAATTCATGAGCATAGAAAGTCTTAAAGAAGCAGCTGATAAGTTAGACATGGGGATTGATGATTTTGTTAAACATCTTGCAAATAAATTTAAAGAAAAAGTTATTAATGAAATGGCGGAGAGACTAAAAAATTTTGACCTCAACCTTACTCTATCAATGGGAGTTGCTCGCATAGACCATGATCAACCAAAAGCAGCCATAGCACGAACAGATGCCCTAATGTATGTGGCTAAGAGGACTGGAAGAGATAGGGTTGTTTCAGAAGCAGATCAAGAGCTACTAGATCAAGTCTTTAAAGATGAAAAAATCAAAGCAGAAGTATATACCATGTTAAAAAATGCAATTTCTAGTGCAATGAAGGGGAATAAAGATTAATCTGAGCGGAAGACGGGACTTGAACCCGCGACCTTCTCCTTGGCAAGGAGACGCTCTAGCCAACTGAGCTACTTCCGCGTTTTAAGAACTTTATTGTACCAAAGTGTAAAAATTTGTGAACACTAATAAAAACAACTATAATTAACCCATATGGGATTTCTTAGAAATTACCTTCAATCAAACGAATTCAAAAGAACCTCGCGTAACACTGCTGATGATGCTCTTAAAATCATCTTCAATTGGGGAGCTTGGGCAGTAATTGGCTTTTTCAACTTCATCAGAGACATGTTTAAGATGGGATTTGGCTCTGGACGTTAAGAGTCTTTCTAATTGTGATCTTGTGCCAAGCTGAGGAGTCGAACCTCAATCTCATGTTTTTCAGACACGCGCCGTGACCACCTTGGCTAGCTTGGCTTGAACTTGTTTATTTTAAGTGTTTTTCCTTGTGGACTCAAGAGGACTCGAACCTCTGACCTCTTCGATGTAAACGAAGCGCTCTAACCAACTGAGCTATGAGTCCTATTATTTTGTGCCCAGGAGAGGACTTGAACCTCCACGGATTGCTCCATACGCACCTCAAGCGTACGCGTCTACCGATTCCGCCACCTGGGCTGATATTAAACTTCGAAGTGCCGAAGAGAGGACTTGAACCTCCATGAGCTTGCGCTCACACGTACCTGAAACGTGCGCGTCTACCGATTCCGCCACTTCGGCTTAATCAAGCTGTGTAGAAACTACAAAGCTTTTCAGAGAATCTATTGTATCAGAAACATTGCTTTTTGTGATCTGGTCTGGAGAAATATTACAGTACTCAAAAACTTGACCTTCCATTTGATGTGCATAATCAAATAATCTTCTTCTTACTTCTTTGTCCTTATCCATTAAATATTTTTTATCATAGCGTCTAGATAGATCTGCTAATCTTTCCTCAATACTAATCACCCCAAAAGGGCCGACTCTGTTATCCGCGTACTCACAGATCTTTTTTTCAAAGTCTTGACTAGAAAAATTGTCCTCAGCTTTAAGCAAACTAATTGCCTGAACTAATTCTTTAACCCGATCAGAAACCCTCAGTTCTTCAAGAATCAACTCCACAGCTACATTCTCATTCTCTCCATATCTTTCAATGTAATTTTCTTTAACCTTTTGCCAGTAATCAAAACCCTGAGGCTCTAAAAATTCTGGAAAAACAGTTAAGTCAAACTTAATAATATTACCCATATCATGTAACAAACAAGCAGCTACCACCGAGGCTTTATCAACAGCTTTTCCATCTAAGTGGTCACAGACCACAGACGCTACTGCAGCCACTGACAACATATGTTGCTGTAAATTAGGCATAATCTGATATCGCTGATAGATGTCTTGGATTTTCATTGAACTGGTAATGAAAGCTTATTGCTTAAGTAAAGCTAAGTATCGATCAAATCTCTTAAACTTATGACAAAAGGCTTTAATAATAATATCTCTTGAGTCTTCAATGTCAAAGGCGGTAGTATTGATGGTGAGATCATAGGCATTACCTTTGGTGACATTCTTGTTAAAGTACTGATTAACAAAATCACGTCTCTCTTTTTCTACTTCTGCAATAACTTTTTTAGCTTGTTTGAGAGTATACCCTTCATAATCTATAGCTCGCTGGACTCTCACTTTATAAGGAGCTGTTACTCGCACATGTAGGCCATGAGCGAATGGGGTAATGAAGTTACTACCCCTCCCCAAAATCACACAGTGACCTTGATGAGCATAGACCAATAGTAATCTGACTAGCTCTGAAACATACTTGAGATCATCAATATAATCTTCATTCAAGAGTGCATGGACCATATCATCAATGGCACTGCGTTTTCTCTCATCGACTGCTTTGATAATCTTTTTACTCTTTTGGGTAGACTTGGCAATTTCCTCAATAATTTGTTTATCTACTAAATTAAAACCTAGTTTTTCAGCCACCAATTTGGCAATCGGCGCACCACCGCTTCCTGGCTCACGAGAGATAGTAATGTATGGCTTAACGAATGATTCTTCAGAGGATAACTCTTCAGGAAGGAAAGACTTGTCTTTAAGATTAAGACCTTTGATTATTTTGTTGATGAGAGGATAGTAATGGATCCCCATATTCAAGATATCATTATAGCACTACTGGATTTTATTTATCACTAGAGGTGGTATAATTTTATGTCTAGCGCCAGTAGCTCAGTGGATTAGAGCACCGGTCTTCGGAACCGGGTGTCGGGGGTTCGAATCCCTCCTGGCGCA
>CAZHLX010000012.1:0-22425 GCA_964533345.1 uncultured Pseudomonadales bacterium | reverse complement strand
CTGAGACTCTTAAAAAAAAGACCCAGAGCAAAACAGTCTGAAATTTGCAGGCAGCAAACTGCTCAGGTTCTAGGTTGTTTTATTGTCCCATAATTATAGTCTACTTGACTAGTGTTGTCAATATTATAGTCTTATAATATTGACTATATGGTCTCGATATTGTATAATGTAGCCGCTCAACTCTAGCAGTTGGGCAAGTAGGTTTTTGCTAAAACAACTGATTGCCTAGACGGTGATGTTGTTGTTGATGTTTAAAATCTGCACCTTAATTTAGTGAAGTGTTAAGAGGAACCTCATTATGAGCAAAAAACCTTTGTTTTCGCTTTTCCTGGCTTTGGTTATTGTTGCTACTGTGATTACTCCAGTTGCCGCTAATGGCGGGAGTGGAGAATTACTCATGCCTGCTGAGACAATTGGCGTGGTGGCAGATAGCCATTTTCAGTTTATCCCTACTCAGTGCGGGAAAGTCACTGAGACAGATACTCACTTTGTTGTGGGTGCCTGGAAGATTCTGAAGCAACATGCCTATCGCTCTTGGAAATGGGACGGCTCTGCTTATCAAAGCTGTGTTATTCCAAAAGAGATTGATCTCTATACTGCGAGACTATGGGGCAAAACATACAAATGCGTACCTGAATTTGGCTTTTGTCTTGTTTGGCCCTCCTCGGACGATTAAAAACTTCCACTCACTAAATTAAGTTGAAATAAAGTTGGGGCTGGGATAAAACCTAAGCCCCAACTTCAACTTATCTCCTCTCGATGTGTTACAATACCTCTATTAATAAATTGATATGCCTTCCTACCAGGGGTAGGATCCAATATAAATTATACCTTTCCAGGCATACAAGATCAGAAAGGGGTTAAAATGATCAAAATTGTTGCTGATAAGCAAGCCAAACTTTATGAGCTGACTTATCTACTTCCTGCAGATTTCACTGATTCTCAGTTAGCTACAACTAATGAATCAATCCTCAAACTTATTACCAAGTACAAGGGTAAGGTAGTTCAAACCCAAAATTGGGGTAAAAAAGAACTCGCTTACAAAGTGAGACACCAAAGTAAGTTTCATACTGAAGCTGTTTACACACATTTGGTAGTTAGCTTTCCTCCAGAAAAAGTTCAGGCTTTTGAGAAAGAAGTCTTATTGCTTGAGGAAGTAATGCGCCACTTGGTTGTGGTGAGTGATAATCAAGATGCTAAAAATCTTGAGGAAAAAGTAGTAGGAAAAGAAGTTAAAAAGGACTAAAGTTTATTTTCCTACATTTATGGTAGGCTAAAGGTAATAACTTAGAACTTAGCTCGTATAAGTGATCATCAGAAAGGAAATATCATGGCAGTTAGATCACTCAATAAAGTAATGTTAATCGGGAACTTAACCCGAGATCCAAATCTTAGATATACTCCCAATGGAACTGCAGTTTGTTCTTTTGGTTTAGCCACTAATCGCAGCTGGGCTTCAGCTGACGGTGGTGAGAAACAAGAGAGAACTGAGTTTCATAACTTAGTTGCTTGGGCAAAGTTAGCTGAGATCTGTGGTCAACTTTTACACAAAGGTGACAAGGTTTATGTTGAAGGTCGTCTCCAGACTAGAGAATGGAAGGGTGACGATGATCAAAGCCGACGTACTACCGAGGTGGTGATTGATAACATGATTCTTTTAAGATCTGCTGGTGGTTATGCCGGTAGTCAAGGAAGTGATGATTCACCAGAAGAGGTAGCTGAAGAGTCAGCTCCTGCTGAGGATCAAGTTGAAGCTACCGAAGATGTAGCTGATGACATTCCTTTTTAATTAGAAAGTATAAATAATTATGAAAAACATGATGACTAATTTTAGTTACAAAGATCCAGCTGCTTTGGGCAGGTTCATTACCCACCAAGGGTACATTGTACCTCGCTCCAAATCTGGTTTAAGTCAAAAACAACAACGTCGTTTGGCTAAAGCCATCAAGCGAGCTCGTCATTTGGCAATGTTGCCATTTACCCAGACCGTCTAGCTCTAGTACAATGAGCCTCTATGGTTAAGAAAAAGATCTCCGTTAATCAATTAAGGAATCTAACTATCGGGTTATTGTTGGTAGTTTTAGGTGGGGTGGTTGGCTATCGTTATGGTCAAAGTAATACTACTCCAGATAGGATTCCACTCTCACAAATAGTTAACACGCAGACTCCTGCTGAAAAACAAAATATTGATTTTTCAATTTTTTGGGAAGTTTGGAACTATCTAGATCAGACTTATCTTGATTCAGAAAAACTAGATGCTAAAGAGATGGTCAATGGTGCTGTCTCTGGGATGACTGCAGCGATTGGAGATCCCTACACTACTTATTTACCTCCCAAACAAAATCAGCGCAGTGCTGAAGATCTGGCTGGTTCTTTTTATGGAGTTGGGATTGAGCTGGGCTATATTGATGAGACTTTGGCTGTTGTCTCGCCACTAACTGGAACTCCAGCAGAGAGAGCTGGGGTTCAAGCTGGAGACTTAATATTACACGCAAAGGACCCCTTAAAAGGTTTAGATGAAGACACTACTGACTGGAGCTTGAGTAAGGCAGTGGAGAATATCAGAGGTAAAAAGAATACCCCCATCACCTTAACTCTCTTGAGAAAAGATAGTGATGATGAGTATGGGGATCCTTTTGATGTTGATATTGTTAGGGGAGAGATCATCGTTGAGTCAGTTGAGCTAGAATTTGTGGAACACGCTGGTAAAAATGTAGCTCACCTAAGGGTTTATAAATTTGGAGAGCGTACTCCTAAAGAATTTGATCAAGCTGTGGGTCAAATTTTAGCTAAAGGATCACAGATAGATGGAGTACTACTTGATCTACGTAATAATGCTGGAGGGTTCTTTGATGGAGCAATAGACCTAGCTAGCGAGTTTATCGAGGATGGAGTAGTAGTAACCCAAAAAGACAAGTTCCTTGAGAGAGACTTCAATGCTAAAGGTAAAGCTAGATTATCTAAGTTTCCATTATTAATTTTAGTTAATAAAGGTAGTGCCTCAGCTTCTGAGATTGTAGCTGGTGCTTTGAGAGACCAACTAGATTCAAAACTAATTGGAGAAAATACATTTGGTAAAGGAACCGTCCAGGATAGAAGAGAGCTATCCAATGGAGGTGGCCTTCATGTAACTATCGCCCGTTGGCTTTTACCAGAAGGAAGTTGGATCCATGAAGAAGGCATTCCGGTTGATATCGAGGTTAAAGATGATCGTGAGACTGAGCAAGATGAAGTGGTTTTAAGAGCAATTGAAGAGCTCTAAGTTGAGAGCTATACTAGAGTAATGATAAAGATTACTCCTCAAGTAAAAACATTTTTATTAGGTTTGTCTGTCTCTTTTTTAATTTTAGTTTCTTTCTTTGTTGGGGCAATTGCTGATCGAGTCTTTGTGGTTAAGCCAGTTGATTACTTAACTGGAAAAACTAGATTAAACACTGTTCTAAATCAGGTTCAAACTAAAGAGAATGAAGAGTCAAGGTTAGGAACTTTGATAGCCCAGCAAGCTTCAGTAGCAGATATCGCTGAGGTTGCCTCAGAATCAGTAGTGACAGTCTCGATTAAGAGACAGGAAAAAGTGGCTAAAGATCTTGATCCATTTGGCTTTGGATTCGGGTTTTTTAGTTTTTCATCAGGCCAAACAGAAGAAGTTCAGCGTGATATTGGAACAGGCTTTATTGTGGGTGAAGGTGGCTTAATTGTGACTAACAAGCATGTGGTTTCAGACCCGAATGCAGAGTATTTTGTGATTGATAAAGATGATAATCAATACTCAATTTCTCAAATTTATCGTGATCCAACAACAGATTTATCAATAATAAAAACGGATGGTTTTACTGACTCCTCTTTGCCATTGGGAGACTCAGATGAGCTTCGGGTAGGAGAAGAAGTAATTGCCATTGGGACAGCTCTAGGTGAGTTTAGGCACACAGTAACGACAGGTGTTGTTTCGGGTTTAGGCAGAGGCGTCCAAGCAATTGATGCTGGGGTTGGTTCTGCTGAGGAGTTTGAAGGGTTAATCCAAACTGATGCAGCTATTAATCCAGGGAACTCAGGAGGACCATTACTAGACAGATCTGGGAAAGTAATTGGAGTAAATGTAGCCGTCTCAGCAGGTGCAGAGAACATTGGTTTTGCTTTACCAATTAATATCGTTAAAGAATCAATTGAAAATTTCAAAGAAACAGGTAGTTTCTCTAGACCATTACTAGGCGTGACGTATACCCAGATATCTCAAGAAGCAGCACTATTAAATGAAGTCCCAGAAGGTGCTTACTTAGTAGAGATTGTCCCAGACTCTAGTGCAGACAGAGCTGGCTTGAAAGAAGAAGACATCATCACTGAGTTTGCTGGTCAGAATCTAGCAGAGAATAATCTGGCTACAGTTGTTAATCAGCACAGAATTGGGGATAAAGTTAAGCTTAAATACTATCGAGATGGAGAAGTTAAGACTCTGGAGCTGACTCTTCAGGGTCAAGACGACTAATTACAATTGAGACTACTTCCTTCAAATCACCGTTGATGATTCCCTCAAGGTCATACCAAGACTCTTTGATTCGATGGTCAGTAACTCTGTTTTGAGGAAAGTTATAGGTGCGGATTTTCTCAGAACGACGAGCACTACCAATAGCACTACGAGCTTGACCCAGCTCTTTAAGGCGTTTTTCTTCTTCAATCTCCCAGAGTTGGGCACGTAAAAGTTCTAAGGCGATTTGACGATTTTGAGTTTGTTTACGTTCTTGGCGAGCATTAACAACAAGACCACTGGGTTCATGAGTCAGCCTGACAGCACTACTCGTTTTATTAACTGATTGCCCACCAGCTCCACCAGCTCTCATAAACTCCCAAGTTAAGTCATCATTATTAATCTCTACAGCCTGAGGGTGTACTTCAGGTAATACTGCGACTGTAGCAGTAGAAGTATGGACCCGCCCTTGTGACTCAGTCACTGGAACACGTTGTACACGGTGTACTCCAGATTCATATTGAAGGAGCTCATAGGCAGTAATCTTTTCATCAAACTCTTCTAGCTTAATTTGACCTTTAATCTTGATAACCTGTTCGTCAATAAACTCCACCTTAAGTCCCAAGTTTTCTGCAAAACGAGTGTACATTCGAGAAAGCTCATCAGCCCAGATCTTAGCTTCATCACCTCCTGTTCCTTGGCGGAACTCTAGAATTGCATTCTGGTGTCTAGCATCAGGTCCAGTTGAAGATTGATTCTGTGACTGTTGGATTTGATCAGCTGCTTCAGTGAGCATCTTCTTTTGTTCTTCCAGTTTAGCTAGCTCTTGTTGAGCCAGCTCACCTAGATCAGCGTCATTTAATAAAGCTTGGTTCTCTTTTATTTTTTCATCTAGCTGATTGATTTGGTCTTGATAAGGGTTAGTCATATAAAATTCTCGCTCTATTATAGCGATTTTACTTAACAATATCAGTTGGGGGAGCTAATTACTCTCAGTTTTAGTAGCAGTCTTGAGTTTGGTTTTTTCCTCACTCAATAGCTGCTTATATGATTTCTGCTCAGCTTTGTCTTTTTTGCTAGCTTTTTTCTTGGAAGATTTCTTAGCAACCTTAGCAGCAGCCATCTTTTTCTTAAACTTATCGACACGGCCTTGGCGGTCAACAAACTTCATTTCTCCAGTAAAGAAAGGGTGACAAGCACCACAGATATCAACTTGGATGGTCTTCTGAGTAGAGCCAGTAATAAAGCTATTTCCACAAGCACAACTCACGGTTGCGTCACTGTGCCAATTAGGATGAATCTTTTGTTTCATAACAGGCAGTTATTATAACATGAGTCTAGAGCTTGTCACTGGGGTAAGTGTTTATTTTTTCTTTTTGGAAATGCGTTTTTCGGCAATTATTACCCCAACTAAGATAATTGCCAGTGAAATTATCTGAATACTTGAAACATTTTCATGAAGTAGCCAGATACCAAGAGGAATATAAATTAATGGTTGGAGATAAGAGAAGAGAGTCGCTTCTGAAGCTTCAATCCCTTCTTGACCCTTAAGATATGCGGTATAGCCAATCAAAGAACCAAAGATGGCCATGTATCCACTCGCAATCCAAACAGAGAGATGTTGAGTGTCAGCGCTAATAGCAGCAACTAGCTCAGAGATACCTCCTGCTTCAAAAATTGCCAAAGGAGCAAAGGTAATTAGACAGATATAGAAGCTAGCTGCAGCGACAAACATTTTAGGTAGTTTTTGATAGTATTTTTTGGTAAATACCCAGTAAAGAGCAGTGGCAATGTTCTGGCCCATGACTAACATGTTTCCAGTTAAGGAGATACTACTGACTCCAGAGTGACCATTGATTATTGGTAGTAATGTCAACATCAGCGTACCAATAAAGGCGATACTCAAACCCCATATCTCATGTTTCTCTTCTTTTTCTTTTAGGATTAAGACTGCCAAAATCGCTACAAAAATTGGGGTAGTGGTGGTAATCAAGCTGGCTTCAATAGCACTAGTTAGGCTTAATCCAAAGTAGAGTAACGACAGACCAATTGTGCCACCTAATGTCTCAATTAAGGTGATTTTAGTTAGAACTGATTTCAAATTTTTAATCTTAGGTAGATGGTGAATTAAGATGGGGATAGCTAGTAATGAAGCTAGAATATATCGATAAAGTAAGAATCTAAACGGAGTGGTGACTTCAAAAGCTGGTTTAACTAGGATCAAAGAAGCACCCCAAACAATGGTGTTAACGATCATGAATAAATAAGAGATTGATCGGGACTGTTTCTTTTTACGAGCCATACTCAATATCATAGTCAGGATCTGATATGATGCACAACATGCAACTTAGAGAATACCTAGCCAAAAACCCTAAAAAACACCTCATTTTTGATTATGATGAGACTATTGCTCGAATTGAGATGGACTGGAGTCAGTATCATCCGGAGATGAATAAGATTTATCGGCAGTTTGATCCTAGTGAAAAACACCCGGCTTTTAGAAAGTACATAAGCTGCAATGACTTCGTAAGAGAATATGGTCTTGAGATTGTTGGGTTAATTAAAAAAGCCACTGAAGAATATGAGCTCTCTCACAATCATGGCTTAACTCCTAATCCAGAATTAGTAGAGCTTATTCAAAATAATACTGACTATGTAATGCATGTTTATTCTTCTAACTCTAGAAAGTCAGTTGTTTCAGGTCTTAAACAGCTCGGTATTTTGGATAAATTTGATAAGATTGTAACGCGAGATGAAGTGAGTTTTATTAAGCCTGATCCAGATGGATTTAAATTAATTTATGACCCAACTGTCTCTAAAAAGGATTACTTGATGGTTGGCAATAGTAATGCTGATCAAGGTATGGCTGAAGCAGCTGGAATTGATTTTTTCTTAACTGAGTACTTTAGACCAATTTCTTAATTACTTCTTCTACACTCATCATAATTTGATCACCCGAGTTGAGGTTTTTAAGTGAGACTTTATCTTGAGCTATTTCTTCTTCGCCAATGATAACTGCATAAGGAATCTGAGCTTGGTCAGCCTTTTTAAATTGCTTACCTAATCCATCTACTGCTGGATAGAGCTCTGTTTTTATCCCAGCTTTTCTAAGTTGGTTGGAAACTTGAGCAGACTTGGTCTGAGATTCTTCATTAAAGACAGTTACTAGAACTTGCGTGCCAGTCCCATCATTGGGAATAAGGCCCAACTTATCAGCTGCTTCTACCATCCGATCGAATCCAAAAGCAATCCCAACAGCGGGGATATCTACTCCTCCTAGTTGATCAATCAATTTATCATAACGGCCACCACCTCCACATGATCCAGATCCATATTCTGGCAAAATGACTTCAAAGATCATTCCAGTGTAGTAATCTAACCCTCGAGCGAGAGTAGAGGTAAAAACTAAGTTTTCTTTAGGAACCCCTAGATCTTGGCTTAAATCAATAATCTTTGTTAGATTTGTTGACTCTTCAGCCTCCTGAATACTTTTTAAAGCAGCCTGAGCATTATCTTGAGAAAGTCCTTTATCAACTAGTTCGATCACCACCTTATCAACACTCATCTTGTCGAGCTTATCGATACTTTGAATGATGGAGAAGACATCAACTTGTTTGTTTACGAAAGGCTCAAGAGCGGTGAAGAGTACTTGGCGATCATTGATCCTAAGTTGAATATCTTTGAATCCAATATTGGCAAATGAAGCATAAGTACAAGCGATAATTTCTGCATCTGAAAGGGGAGAGGTAGTTCCAAAGACATCGATGTCACATTGAGTGAATTCTCGATATCTTCCAGCCTGAGGCTTATCTGCTCTAAAGACGTTTTGAATTTGGTAACGTCTAAAGTATCGAGGCAACTGGCTTTGATATTGAGCTAACACACGAGCAGTAGGTACAGTTTGATCATAGCGCAGCGCTACTTTGCGCCCACCTCGGTCCTCAAAGTTGTAGACGAGCTTATCAGCTTCATCACCGTACTTACCCAAGAGTAGTTCAGCATATTCTAGGGTGGGTGTTTCTAGTGGAGTAAACCCAAACTGTTCAAAAGTTTTGATGACTTTAGCAGTGACATAGTCACGTTTTATTTTTTCAGCAGGCAAGAAATCTCTAAAGCCTTTGAGAGTTTGGACTGATTGTTTTGACATAATTTTATTCTTTCTGTTTAGTTTTTATTATAGCGGGGTTAGGTCTCAAAAGACATTAAAAAACCCCGCAGTTTTGGCGGGGTAGAGAGTTTTTTAGACCACTAGAAACTACACCGCCATCAAATGGAAGTGCTGATGAGTTTTGCTAGTAAGTTTAAAAATTTCAAACATAGAGCCTATATTATACACCTCAACCTTAATTTGAGGTAGAATACTTCTTAAAGGGCTCATAGGTAAACGGTATACCATGCCCTTCGCATGGGTAAATTCCGGGTTCGATTCCCGGTGAGTCCACAGATCTATGATCAAGGACAGTTTTTTACCAGCAAAAACAGCAGAAGCTTTTGTAGCTTTAATAGAAGAAGACCTAGCTTCATTAGCTGAAGAGTATCCTCAGGTTTCTATTGGAGAAATCAGTCCAGATGGGTCTGAGGTAGAACTAATTATTCCTCAAGAATTAGTTGGTAAAGAAACAGCGATAGAGGCTTTTATTAGACGAGAATTTTGGTCTATTACTTGTAATCAAAATCTTACGTTTGTTGTTAGATAACAAACGTCACTTTTTTAGAGTTTTAAGAATAACTCCAGCTCATCTTCATAGTGATGGTTGACCTTAATTGCATCTGGTTTGACCCCACATTGTTGGAATCCAAATTTATCATAGAAACTTCTAACATCTCCATTTCCTGATAAGTAAGTCATGAACAAGAGCTCAATGTCATGGTCTCTCAACTCACTCAGCACCCTCTTCATTAACGCTCTGGCATAACCCTGCTTGCGGTATTGTGGGTCAATATAAAGATTATAGAAATAAGCCAGATGAGATTTTTTTGCAGCATATCCAGGGGATATTTGGCAAAAGCCAACTAATTTTTCTTTAATAAAGACTCCATAATATCCCCAGATCGGTTCACTTTTAGCAGCACTAAGCTCATAAACAAAGCTGCTAAGATCTTTTTTTCTTTCCACCTCAAAAGTAGAGATAAAAGCCTCGGGATTATTGTTCAAGGCTTGAAGGCGAAGCTCTCTATAAACTTTAGCGTCATCTTTTGTTAAAATTCTGATTTTTGACTCAGTCATAGGTAATCTCTTTGGCTTCACTTTTAGTGACTAAGACCATATTTTCGTAGCGATAACCAAATTTGTTTTTTAAGTAGATCCCAGGCTCAATAGTAATCATCATTTGAGGAAGAATAGGTTGCTCATTTTTCCAGTGTAAAGAAAGATTCTCATGAATATCTAATCCTAATCCATGACCAGTGGTGTGGATGAACTCTCGTCCATAACCAACCTTTGTGATGACACTTCTAGCAGCTTGATCCAGATCTTTAGCTAGGATTTGTTTTTGATTAGAAAAAACATTAAGTGCTGCTTGGTAGGCTGCTTTGACAGTCTGTTCAACTTTCAGAAATTCTGTAGGAACTTTCTGTCCAAACCAGATAGTTCGAGTCATGTCTCCATGATATCCATTGACCTTAGCTCCCATATCAATCAAGATAGCCATTCCTGCTTTTAGTTTGGTTGTAGTCGGCTGGTGATGGGGTAGGGCTGAATTCTTACCAAAGGCAACAATAGTGGGGAAAGCAATATCCTCAGCCCCAGCTTTTTTGAGTTCCAGCTCGATAATCTCTCTGAGCTCCAGCTCAGTAAGTCCTTCTTTAAGAGAGTCCAAGGCAATTTTCATTACTCCAGAAGTAATCTGGCCTGCCTTTTTAAGGTGCTTAAGTTCATGAGGATCTTTAACCGTGCGGAGTTTCCAGATTTGTTGTCTATCAAAGCTAGATAGGTTAAGAAATGAAAGTTGAGATAAAGTTTCATACTCATCAACAAACAAGCTTGATTTATCAACTAACAGTTTTTTGATCTTTTGGTCTTTATTTAATTTTCTCAAAGCTGTTGATACTTGGTCTAGAGAACATCCTAGATGGTGATTAACATTAGGTGGTGCTTTATAAGGAGAGAAACTAGCATGGAAAAGAGTATTACTCTGCAGAGTAATTAATAAAAAAGATTCCCTTTCTTCTGGAACCAGGTGTTTAAAGCCAGTTAAATACTCAATATCGGCTGGTGTAGAGAGGATCAAACCCTGGTCAGGAGTTAAAAATTGACTGAGTTTTTTTATTCTTTGGTGATAGAAGTTATTCATTATCTTGGAGTGTCTCCAATAGCACTAGTGATCGAATCACAGTTGCATCTTTGCCCTCATCATCTTCATTCCCTACGATAAGTACTTGTAGATCTACAATAAAGTCATTACTGCTAGCATCTTTACCATCTTGATCTTGATAATCAGTCTTACTATCAATATTAAAGGTTATCTCTTCATTTTGTCTGGATAGAATAGTGATCTTTTTTGATGATTGATCAATAATTGTACCCAGGGTGACAAGGTGGTTTTTAGGTCGAAGACTAGCCGAAGAAACTAAGATTCTCTTGGGAGAAAAAGCATCATCTTCAATTACACCCATTACTACTAACCAGTTATCAACAGCGATATCATCAATGGATATTTCCTGATTGTTCTTAAGTAGAGTGACTTCTTCATCAACAGAAACAATCTCAGTTCCTTTACTGTTAGTGATAGTCAAGCTTTCTTCAGTGACTCTCTCTACCTGGCCGATAAAGCCACGTTTATTTTGAGAGAGTTGGTCAATTACTCCTTTAATTTGGTCACTTTTTTCTTCAACAATCCTTTGGATTCTTTCTTTGAGTTCTTGAGTTGTTTCCTCTGGACTAGGGGATCCAGAGTCAGTTGCCTCTTGGGCATTAATTATCTGTGGGCTAATTAAAACTACGGTTATCAATAGGCTAAAGATAATATTTTTCATAAAGTTATTCTTCATCTATATTTTCAATTTCAGCTGATTCTGTGGCTTCATCTTCCACTTCTACCAGTGGTTTAGTAGTGTAGATAACAGTTCTTTCTTTTACAATTGTTTTTCCATCTTCATCAATTACATGAACCTCAATAATATTACTACCCAGCTCTAGTTCTCCTTCAATGGAGAAGTTTCCAGATTCATTGGCATTAGTAATGTGTTCCTCGTCATTAATAAAAATTACTACATAGCTATTGGCTAAAGTGGTTCCAGTAACAGTAGTTAAAGGCTCATTAACAATGATCTCATCTTCAGGGCTATGAAGAGATAAATTGCCTCCTATTTCTTCTTCTGAATCATCTGGTGAAGGGCTGACTCCTAGCTCCTCTGTAGTTTGGTTATTTTTAGAAAGAGAACTTTGGGCGGTGTAAACTCCGTAAACAATAATTAGACCAAAAAATAGTCCAACTAAGACGGAGATGATCATTTCTTTTTTCATTTAAGTATCTTATTATACCTTACACTATGATTATTACTTATCACGGACATTCCAGTTTCAAATTAAAAGGTAAAGAGGGGACTGTGGTTACAGATCCTTTTCACTCCTATGTGGGTTTTGACTTTCCTAGTGTTAGTGCTGACATTGTAACAATATCACACGACCATGAAGACCATAACCAGTCAGGGCAGGTCAGTAAAACAGCTCGTCGAGATAAACCATTTGTGATTGATGCTCCTGGTGAGTATGAAGTGGGTGGAGTCTCAGTTTTTGGAGTGAAAACCTATCATGATCAGACTCAAGGAGTTGAGCGAGGAGTGAATATTATCTATACAGTTTTATTGGACGGGATGAGAATTTGTCATTTGGGTGATTTGGGTCATGAGCTGACCCCAGAGCAGATTGCTAAGATTGGAGCAGTAGATATCTTACTATGTCCAGTGGGAGGTGTTTTTACAATTGACCCCAAGACAGCAGTTAATGTGATTAACTCTTTAGAGCCTAGTATGGTGATACCGATGCATTTTAAAACTCCTTCTCATGATGAAAAAGTTTTTGGGGAAGTGGCTACTTTAGAAGAATTTCTTAAAGAATATGGAGTAGAAGTTGAAGCAGAGGAAAAGATAAACATTGATCGATCTCGCTTGCCAGAGGAGACGGAAGTAGTAGTCTTGCGTCGTGGATAAGGTATACTGTTGGCACAAAGATTTTTAATTATTAATAAGTAGATTCTGTCCAGAAACAAATGGCTGACAAAAGGATTCCTCCTTATAATCTTGAGGCTGAAGAATCAGTTCTAGGTTCTATCCTAATTGATTCCGAGGCTATTATTCGAGTCGGTGAGATTTTGCGTCCCGAAAATTTTTACGATCCATCTCATCAAGCAATCTATCAAGCAATGGAGTCTTTGTATGAAGCTCGTAGTCCGATTGATGCGGTTACCTTAACCAATCAGCTCAAGAAACAAAAACAGCTTAAACAAGCAGGAGGTGCCTCACGCATCGCTGAGTTATCAAACTCTGTTTCAACAGCGGCTAACGTCGAGCATTACGCTAAATTAATCACTGAAACCTATGCTAAGCGTCGTATCATTCAGCTCTCTGGAGAGTTAGCTGAGAAAGCTTTTGATCCCAGTGTAGAGATGGTAGATCTGATGGATCTAGCAGAACAAAAAGTTTTTAATGTTTCTCAATCTAGGTCTAGTAAATCATTTACCCCTTTGAAAGATACTCTAGTAGAAAGCTTTGAGCGTTTAGATGAACTTCAGCGCTCAGGAGGTGATTTACGAGGAGTTCCAACTGGCTTTGTAGATCTAGATCGAACTCTAGCAGGGATGCAGAAGTCAAATTTGATTATTTTGGCTGCTAGACCAGGTATGGGTAAAACTGCTTTGGCTTTGAATATGGCTCAATATGTAGCAGCTAGTACGGGTAAGAAAGTGGGCTTTTTCTCTCTAGAAATGAGTAAAGAAGAACTGGTTGATCGTTTATTGGTTTCACAGGCTGATATTGATGCCTGGCGTTTAAAGACAGGTCGTCTAGATCAACAAGACTTTTTAAAACTCTCCGATGCTATGGGAGTATTGGCTGATGCTCCAATTTTTATTGATGATACTCCAGGGATGTCAATCTATGAGATGAGAACTAAAGCTCGTCGTTTGGCAGCAGAGCAAAATATTGATCTAATTGTGATGGATTATCTGCAGTTAGCTCATGGGCAGACTAGGGATAATCGTGTTCAAGAAGTGGCAGAAATTTCTCAAGGTTTGAAGAACATTGCTCGTGAGTTGAAGATTCCTGTCTTGGCTTTGTCTCAGCTAAATCGTTCTGTAGAAAGTCGTGGTGAGAAGTCACCCCAACTTTCAGATTTGAGAGAATCAGGAAGTATTGAGCAAGATGCAGATGTAGTGATGTTCTTATATCGTGAAGATGATGATATTCGTGAAGCAATGAAGCTTAAGATAGCTAAGCATCGTAATGGAGCTCTAGCAACAATAGATCTCTTCTTCAGAGGTGATAGAATCAAATTCTTTGATATGGAAAATAAACCTAGTTAAGCTGATGGGACTTGTCCAAAGAGCAAGTAGAGTAGCCCTGTTGATAAGAAGATAAACATTAAGAAAAACCCCAAAGTAGACTTAAGACTCTTGAAAGCCTTTTCTGGTTGAGGTGAGTCTGTTTTGACGATAATGATTAGAGCTACTGAAAACCAAATGACAGTCTTAATCACTAACCACCAAACATTCTTCACATCAAAAGCTGATTGGACAATGACCTGGACAGGTGGCATATTTGTATGATCATAATGACCGATTTGAGATATAATATCAAGCACATTAACAGCCGTGGTGGCGGAACCGGTAGACGCGTAGGTCTCAAAAACCTATGAGGGCAACCTCGTGAGAGTTCGATTCTCTCCCACGGCACTTTTCATTTACTTTAGAAACCAAATTAATCCTACCAAGATTATCTGTGGAGTTAGACCAATAATTTTTTCAGCAGTAGAGTTGTGAAATAGCCCATGAAATTCATTGAGTGGTTTTAGAAAGAAAGGCTCCCAATTTAAGAAGTTTCTAGGAGCTTCCAAGAAGTCTGGTATTAAACCAGTAAAAGCTCCAATCCAGATATGGTACTGGATCTGACTAATATCAACTTGCCAGAAATAATAAACCAAGGCAACTGAGATGATTAGATCAACTATCTCTAGTAAAAATGCTGCTACTTTAGTTCTTTTTCCATTGCTTAAACCAGTGCCTACATCCCAATGAGGAATCCAATCTTCTAGATAATGAGTAGCCAAAGTTAGAGGAATATAGATTGCTGGATGGGGTATTTTGCTGGCAATAAAAGCTCCAGTTAGGGTATGAGATACCGATAGCATAGGAGTATAGTATACAATAAAGAACATGTATCCAACTCTAGTCACCTTAGGACCAGTCGCAATTAATACAGGTAGTGTCTTTGCTCTACTAGCTTTTTTAACCACAGCTTTTGTTTACTGGCGAAAAACTAAAGAAGAACATTATCACCAGGAACAAGCTTTTGATGCCTTTTTATTAGCCACAGTAGTGGGTCTAGTGGTCGGTAGAATTGGCTTTATGTTACTCAACTTTAATGAGTTGGGAAAAAATATTTTCAATTGGTTTAATGTAGTCAGCCATCCTGGCAGCTTCGAGCTATTTAGCTTGTTGGGGGCATCTCTATATCTCTATCGTTATGCTGGTAAACAAAAATGGGATCAGTTCGAGGTTTTAGATTTTTGGTTTTTGGCTGTTTCTGCGGGCATGGTTTTAAAACAGCTGGGAGGTTTTTTTGCTGGGGTTGGATTTGGTCTGGAAACAAGCTTGCCTTGGGGAGTAGTTTTTCCCGGAGTCTTAGTTAAACATCACCCGGTTCAGCTTTACTCAGCATTATTCTTTTTGGGGTTATATATATATTTATTTTGGGCTGAGTATAACTATCGCACTTTTCTCTGGTATCGATCAGGAAAGAAAACTGCTCAAACTGGATTTTTAACTAGTATCTTTTTAATAGCCGCTGGGTTATTTATGTTTACCACCTCATTTATTACTCCAATCCAGCTGGAGTTCTCTGGATTAGGAATAGACTATTTTGTTTATATGGGTTTGGCTCTTTGGGGAGGAGGGATGTTATATCTCAAATCAGGTAGAACTTTTTTTTCAAGGAGTAAGAAAAATTGACAATGTGGTGGCTTATTTTTCTCACAGCATTAGTTGCAGACCAACTGACTAAGTTGATTGCCCCCAACTACGTAGAGGTAGTTTCTAATTATGGTATCTCTTTTAGTTGGCTTGATTCAGTCCCATCATCAATTATTACTTTGTTCTTGATAGTTTTTGCAGTTTGGGTAGCATTAACTCTAAAAGAGCAGTGGAAGCATTATCCTAAGATCTCTGCCTTGTTTTGGGCAGGGGTCATCTCAAACTTATTAGATAGAATCCTTTTTGGTCAGGTTAGTGATTGGATCTCTCTGCCAATGTTAGATATAAAAAATAATTTAGCTGATTTTTATCTTTCCATTTCTTTACTGCTATTACTTATTCAAGAACTAAAGGATTATCGTCGTGTCTAAAATTGAGATTATTTTTGAGGATCAAGACTTATTAATTATTAATAAGCCAGCTGGCTTGGTGGTTAATCAAGCAGATTCTGTAAAAGGAGAGACCCTTCAGGATTGGTTGAAAGAGAAACTATCAGAAGAAAAGATGTCTAAGTGGCAGAATTTAGTGCCAGTTGATTTTCAAAGTGAATTTGGAACTCCTGAAGAAGTTTTCCAGCAACGACAGGGACTGGCTCATCGTTTGGATAAAGATACTAGTGGTGTGATTGTAACCGCTAAAAACCCTGGGGCTTTAGTAAATATACTGGCTCAATTTAAAAAACGAGAAGTAATTAAAATGTACACCTGCCTAACACATGGTAAGTTCAGAGTTCCCAAAGCAACCATTACTGCCCCCTTAGGAAGAGCTAGGGTAGATAGACAAAAATTCGCAGTAATCTCTGAAGGTAGACCAGCTGTTACTGATTATGAAGTAGTTGAGTTCTATCCTGGATTTAGTGAACAAGGGCTAGAAAAACTACAAGAAGTTAAGAAACAGCTCTCAGTTTATCAAGGATTCTCTTTAGTCAATTGTTGGCCAAAGACTGGTCGGACTCATCAGATTAGGGTGCACATGAAACATTGGAAACATCCTTTGGTAGGTGATAGTAAATATGTGGGTAAAAAAAGAGTTAGGTTGGATAGAGAATGGTGTCCTCGTCAGTTTTTACATGCCACCCAAATAGAATTCCTTCATCCCAGAACAAGAAAAAAGGTTGAATTTAAAGCGAAATTATCTCAGGATTTGCAGCAAGTATTAGATTTGTTATAATTCTCACTTATATAACTAAAGTGCGATAGCACCTCAAACTGCTTTCGCTCCCAAGTAACAAACCGCCTCGCAAAATCGAGGAGAGGAAAACCAAGTTGAGCAAAAGTGAGCTGGAGGTGTTTTTTTTTATTTAAATGACTGTTCTTGAGAATAAACCAACTAAATATAACTTAGATGTGAAGATTATTCATGCAAATGGTAATTCTGTGCAAATTGAAGAGTCTTTTAGAAAACATCATGGGGTTACTTCCGAATCAGTTAATGCAGAAAATCTTCTTCAGGAGAAAGAACCAGAGGGTGGAGATCTAGAGGCTGCTCTATGGAAGCTGGGAGTGGGTCAAATCTATCCATTCACAGTAGCCAATCAAGCGATCATGGTTATCTCCTCAGATGTTGAATACTTTGATCCCTTAGGAATTAGTCGCCTTAAAGCAAATCGAATGAAGGATGAATATGGTACTGATGAAGAAGGATACAAAAGTTATTTGGAAGAGATAGCTAAAGAAACAGCTGCGGCCTTTGAGATTCAAGCTGAAGAAAGCATTACTGTGGAATGGCTCGTAGCCTTTGGTTTTCAGTTGTTTTGGGTTGATGAAGTGGGTAAGAGACATTCCAGTGAGAAAAAAGTTGTTCGATTAAAAATTATGACTGAGTTTTTTAATGATCCTCCTACTCCAGAGTTCATTGAAAGTAATTTCAAAGATAATATGAATCCTGGATTTGAGCTGGCTGAGCAAGCAACTACTGAGAGAGCAACCAGCATGGTTTCTAATAATACTGATGGTGAGGAAGAATGGGTTCAGCTAAAACAAGAAGTATTACAGCTTTTGGTAGTGGATAAAGTTGTTCCTCAAGCTCTCTTGTCTCAGTTGGCCATGGGAGAAAGTAGAAGCATGGAGCTTGATAGTAAGGAGATAGGATTAGTTAGCTATCAACAGGTGGCAGTGAGTTTGCTAGGATTATCGTAAACCTAGAAAGGTAGTATGTCAGAAATATCATTTTTATCTCTCTCTTGGAAAAGATTTCATCAGGATGTCTTTGAGCTAGCAAAAAAAGTGGCTAGTAATAATCAAGAATTTGATCGAATTGTTTGTATTGATCGGGGTGGAGCAGTGGTAGCTAGATTTTTATCTGATTTCCTAGGTTTAAAAATTTCCAGTTTTGTGATGGTGGCTTATAAAGAGGTGGGACAGTTAAGCGAGCCTAGAATTGTTGAAGAACTCAAAGCAGATATTAAAGGAGAGAAAATTCTCTTAGTCGATGAAATTATTGATAGTGGGAGTAGTTTTGAAGTAGCTATAGATTACTTGAAAAAGCTCCAGCCCCAGGAGATTACTACTTTAGCTCCCTACATAAAGCCGATCAGTAGGTTCAAACCAGATTTTTGGCAGGTTGAGACTACAGAGTGGGTAATTTTTCCTTATGAAGTTAAAGAGACAATTAGTGATGTAACTAAAATCCTCAAAGAACAAGGTAAGTCTAATGAGGAGATAGAGCAGCAACTTTTGAGTTTTGGTTTTGATGAAGAACAACGAGCTTACTTTTCTAAATCTTGATAGTATTTTTCTCTTTGAGTAATCAACTCTTGAGCAATATCTTTTGCTGGAGGATGAATGAACTTGGGAAGTCGTTTTTTCAAAATGCTATTTTGTAGGAATCTCTGATTGTCTTTTTTAGTTAGAGTTGGCTTAACATGATCAACATCAACCATTCCAAGAGTGTCACATTCCATAAGCAAGATTTCATCTTCATCTTTAAGTTTATCTGGATAATCATGAACGGAAACAAGATGGGTAATACGGAGCACTTCAATCGCAGAGAAATATCTGGCCATTCGCTCATAAATTAGTCGTTCAATCATATGCTGACTGCGTTTCATGTGCAGATCTTTTTGAGATCTAGAATCGTTAATGGAAACAGGCTTAGTGAGATCAAAGAGTTGAGCATAGCCCCAATCGTGGGCATAAGCAGCAGTAATCATTACCTTGGGATTTATTTGGGGGTTATTTATTTCAACTAGGAGGTGTTTCATCCAATGAACTACAGCTTCGGTATGTGGCTTGTCCCATTTGGGACGACCTTTATTGGCGAGGTCTTTAAGGATTATTTGTCTTAATATTCGTTCAATTTTAGGATGAATCAAAGCTGATTTTTTCATGATTAATAGTATACTGGATTAATGATCAAAGCAGCATTTTACTTTCAGCTGTCTTTTTCCACCAACTGCTAGCAGTTTTAGCGGTTTTCTTTTACACTTCTTATTAAGTTTCTACGAAAGGTTTTTATGTCAGATGTTATCAATAAATTTATAAAAAAGGAGGAACAACGCCAAATAGAAATGATTGGTTTGATTCCTTCTGAAAATCACATTTCACCAGAGGTTTCTGAGGTTCTGTCTTCAGTTTTAAATAGCAAGTATTCAGAGGGATATCCAGGTCGTCGTTATTACGAAGGGAATCAGTTTGCCGATAAGATTGAGAATGAAGCTCGCGATAGAATCATGAAGCTGTTTAATGTGCCTTATGTTAATGTGCAGCCATATTCAGGTTCTCCAGCTAATAGCGCTATTCAGTTTGCTCTATTAGAGCCAGGGGATACCATCATGGGGTTGTCTCTATCTGGAGGCGGTCACTTGACTCATGGTCATCCTAAGGTGACTTTTTCTGGAAAGTATTTTAATTCTGTGCAGTATGGATTAAATAAAGATGCGCGGATTGATTTTGATGAACTAAGAAGGTTGGCTAAAGAGCATCAGCCGAAGTTAATTATTGCCGGCACTACTGCTTATCCCTTTATCCTGGAGTTCGATAAATTTAGAGAAATTGCTGATGAGGTTGGAGCTTGGTTGTTAGCAGATATATCTCATGTTACTGGTTTGGTAGTAGCAGGTGACCATCCCTCACCAGTTCCTTATGCTGATATTGTAATGTCTACCACTCATAAGACTTTTCGTGGTCCACGTGGTGCCATGATTATGGTTACAGATAGAGGTTTAAAAAAGGATCCTCAACTAGGAAATAAAATTGATGCAGCTATTATTCCAGGATTACAGGGAGGGCCTCATAATGCTACTACTGCTGGAATCGCAATTGCGGCAGCAGAGGCAATGAGATCTGAGTTCAAGAAATATAGTCAGCAGGTAATTAAGAATGCTCAGGCATTAGCTAAACATTTACAAGAAGAAAGTTTGACTCTGGTGGGAGATGGGACAGAGAACCACTTGATGTTGATTGATTTGACTCCTCAGGGTTTTGGCCTAGGTACTCAGGTGGCATATGCAATGGATGTGGCTGGGATGTATGCAAATCGTAACAGTATTCCACATGAGCCTTGTTCACCATTTTATCCATCAGGAATTCGGTTGGGAACGCCATTAGTAACTACTAGGGGAATGCAAGAGAGTGAGATGAAGCAAATGGCTCACTGGATTGCTCAGGTTGTAGAAATAGTTAAAGAATATGAATTGCCAGAAGAAAAAAAGGAACGAAGTGCTTTCATTAAAGGCTTTAGAACAGAAGTTAAGAATAATGATAGATTGCTTGAAATTAGAGCTGAAGTAAAGAAGATGGCTTCCAAATTTCCTTTGTTTGTATGGTAAACTGACTTTTTCTACAAACTCCAATCTAAATAGAAAGGATTTGCCTCATGGCTAATCTTCCTCAATTATCAGATTTATTCAGTTCTAGACAGCCCTCAGCGGTTCGCTTAGCTCAAATTGAGTTTAGTAAGCGCACCGATGGAGTAGAGGCAGTTAATTGCTCAATCGGAAATGTGTCTCTACCCACTCACCCACAAATTCAAGAGAGAATGGGGAGTCTTATGGGTGATAAGAGTCCTTTTAGAGATGGGGTTGTGAAGTACTCAGCTACCGTGGGCATGGATGAAACCCGCCAAGCTATCTTGAATGTGATTGCTTCCAGTGGTTTAGAGACAGAAGGTTTATATGCTCAGGTTACTGATGGTGGTTCACATGCAATGGAGTTAGCAATTTTAGGTGTCTGTGGTTCAGCTGGTAGTCAAGAGAAACCACTTCTAATGATCAATCCAGCTTATTCCAATTATCGCTCTTTTTCGACTAGAGTTGGAAGAAAAGTAGTGGCAGTCACTAGAACTCTTAGTGATCAAGGGGAGTTTACTTTGCCTAGAGTAGATGAGATTGAGGAAGTGATTAAAGAGGAGAATCCTGGGGCAATGGTAATGATTCCATTCGATAATCCCACTGGTCAGCTTTATAGTCAAGAAAACATGATTGAGTTAGCTAAACTAGCTGTGAAACATAACTTATGGCTTATTAGTGATGAGGCTTATCGGGAGCTAGCCTATACCAGTAAAAATACAAACATTAGTATTTGGTCTTTAACAGAAGCAGATGTGCCTGGTATCACCGGTCGTAGGATTAGTATAGAGTCCGCTTCCAAGGTGTGGAACGGGTGTGGGTTGAGGGTTGGTTGGTTGGTGACAGACAATCAAGATTTTCATCGTCAGGCTGTAGCAGAGAACACTGCAAATCTTTGTCCGCCGGTTCTAGCATCATGGGTAGTGGGAGGTTTAGCTGAGGTTAGCCATCAAGATTTACAATCATGGTATCAACAACAGCGAGCTTATTATGCTCCGATGTTAACTGACTTAACTGGAGAATTAAAAAAACTTCTACCAGAAGTGATTGTTTCTGCTCCAGCTGCCTCACTTTACAGTGTTGTTGATGTGCGTCGTTTAGTAGATGAGAGCTTTGATGCTCAAGATTTTGCTATGTACTGTGCCAGTCAGGGAAAAGTGTCAGTAAATGGTAAAGAGATGACTTTGTTATTTTCACCAATGGTTGGTTTTTATGAACTACCAAAAGGAGTAGAAAACCCAGGTAGAACTCAAATGAGGGTTTCTTATGTAGAATCTCCAGAAAAGATGGCATTGGTCCCAGAGTTATTTACACAGCTGTTTAAACAGTACCAAGCACGTTAGAATAGTGATTGTATGCGACAAATTGGAGCTCATGTATCAGCGGCTGGAGGGATAGAAAATACCCCGAAGAGAGCTGCCGATATTGGTTGTAACTCAATTCAGTTGTTTTCGGGCAGTCCTCGGGTTTGGAAAAAGTCTGACTTAGCAAAACACAACACCACTAAATTATTTTCAGAAATGAATAAATATGGCATTGAATCAATCTTTACTCATGCCATCTATTTAGTAAACCTGGCCTCAGATAAACCTGAGTTAATAGAGAAGTCACTGATCACTCTTAAGTACGATATGAGCTTTGATGCTTTGGTAAAAGGTTCGGGAGTAGTTGTTCATTTGGGAAGTCATCAGGGTCGAGGTTGGGAAGCAGTTAGGGATCAAGTGGCAGGTCATATCAAAGACATTATTAGTTCCAGTCCTAAAGAAGCAACTTTCTTGATCGAAAACTCAGCTGGTCAAAAAGGGAAGATAGGTAGTGACCTAAAAGAAATTCGCTGGTTATTAGATGAAGTACAATCCCCTCAATTAGGATGGTGTTTTGATACTTGTCATGGTTTTGCTGCTGGTTATGACCTGAGTGGTCCAGCAGTTGAGGAGATTACTCGCTTAGATCTATGGTCTGCATTAAAGTGTATTCATGTGAATGATAGT
>CAZHLX010000011.1:0-23299 GCA_964533345.1 uncultured Pseudomonadales bacterium | reverse complement strand
CTTGATAGTAGCTATATGCAAAGGTCTCTACACCTGATCCAAGCAGAGGATATCTCTTCCAAATATTAACTGCTCCCTGCCAGACAATCTTTCTAATCTCTCCAGAATCTGTTCCACCAGATTCAAGTCTGTTAAGGGCAGGGGTAGTCTCTACAGTTGGGAGAGGAGTGTCTTTGGGTGTAAGTAAATCTGATAAGGTTGGAGTGAAGCTGCTTCCAAAAATGGCTAAGGGGATGGTAAATAGGCTCATCAGGATGACTCCTTTTTTTAGCCAGAGATTAGTTTTTTGTTGACGGGATATCCAGATGAATCCTAAGCCAAAGACAAGTCCACTGATAACAAAACCCATAAATCCAGATCTAGATTGAGTAAAAAGTAGAGTTATAAATAGAGAGATGGTAGTAGTACCAAATAGGATTTGTTGCCACTTTTTCTTACTTAAGATAAAAGTAGAAATTCCCAGTGGAATTAAAGTAATAGTATAGGCAGCTAGCCAGTTAGGCTGACCAAAGGTAGCAAATACTCTATTCTTTACATCTTGTACCCAACAAGCGACATCAAATTTTTTAGTGATGAGTAAACAGCTAGCAGAGTGGCCAAAATGTTCTGGAATGGCATAGAGACTAACCCCAAAAGCAGCAATGAATATGGTTAACCAAAGCTTTTTAATATCCTTTTTGGAAAAATTACTCACCAAAGCGTAATAAAGGAGGACATAAGTCATAGTAGAGAGAAGGCCCCCATGGAACCTGGTGTAGTAGCCCATGATTGATGTCTGTGGATGAATAGAAAAGATAGTGGAGAGAGTTTGGGAGACGATAAACAACAGTATTGGCCAATCAAAAGGAGTGGACTTAACAATAATTTTTCTCTCCACAATCATTCGGCTAAACCAAAATCCAACAATTAAAATGGTAAACCCATAAGTAAGCAGCATCTTGGGAAACTCAAAAAGCTCTTCATTAACCCAGGTGAAGAAAAAAGGCACAGTCATAAAAAGCAAGTGGAAGAGAACTATGATTGCTTTTTGTAAATGCTTGGTATTCATATTAAATAGTATACAGATCTTTAAATTAGATCACATCTTCGGAAAATATTCGTATTCCTGGTTGAGATCAAAGTTGCTATAGTTAATTAACTCTATATATTAGAGGAGCTTATATATTTAAAGGAACATATGAATACTGCCCAGCCACCTTTTTTTGCTTCAAACTCTCAGAGTGATGACAATTCCTATGTTGATGACTATCAACCACCAGCTTCTTCTACTCCTGTTGTTAATGATGATTCTAGTAAATCTTCTACAGTAGAATCGGTAAAGACAGAATCAACAGTAATGGAACCTCTTCAGGATCAAAACATTTTCTATCTACTTGGAGTAGAAGAAAGTACTGAAGGAGAAAAAGAAGCTTTCCTAGATGAATTACAACAAGTCATTTGGGAAGATTTTATTGAGACTGATGTAAAGATGATCATTTCCCCAGAAGAGATGGCTCAGTTGGGGAAAATTCTAGAGAAGGGCAATGACCAGAATGTTCAGGAAGAAGCTTTGGTTTTTCTAGAAAAACTAGTCCCTGATCTAGAGGAGATTATGCTTGAAAAAGCTTTGGAGCTTAAAGAAGATATGGTGATGGAGAGAATAGCTAAAAAGAGAAAATACAACTCTAAAAATACAGAAGTCTTAGCAAAAGTAGACGAAGCAGAAAATCTTATTAAGCAGGATAAGTGGGCTCAAGCTGCAGCTATTTTAAATGCTGCTTAATCCATAATAATTTTTATTTTTCTTTATGCTAGACTGACTAGTAATATGAGTCGGTTTAATAGATTAGTTACTAATGCCAGCCTGTTTGCTCGTAAGTTTAGGGTTAATCTTAGCCTAGATTTTGGATCTAGTCAGACTAGGGTTGCAATGGATAAGCAACTTGTTTGGGATCAACCAACACTATTAGCATGGCACCAGCAACTTCAGGCAGTGGTTGCTGTCGGAGAGAAAGCAGCGGCTTTACGAGGTAAAACTCCAGAAAAAATTAAGATAATCTCCCCAGTTCAAAGAGGAGTTATTGCTGAGCTAGATTTTGCTGAGTATTACTTAAAAGCTATTTTTGATCAGTTGAAAGATCAAGGTAGAATTCCTCACTGGATAATAGCGCAAGGAAAAGTATCTCTTCCAGCTAAAGCTTCTCCAATAGAAAAAGATCAACTGCAGCAAGTTTTAGAAAAAGTTGGTATTAAAACTTCTCTTTTATTAAGTAAAACCCAAGCAGTGATATCTTTACCCCCTTTTAAGAAGTTAACTCAAAGTCACGGAATAATTGATTTTGGAGCACAGACGGTTGACTTGGGGATATTTACAGGACAACAGTTATATGAAGATATTACTTTAGAGAGTATTGCCGGTGATGATTTTACTCAAGCTGTGATTGATCAAGTTCTAATAGATCATAATTTGAAGATTGGTTGGCAAGTAGCTACCCAGATTAAACATCAGCTTCTAGCAGGAAAATTAGAGCTTGATTCTTCTAAATCCCCAGTGATGACAGTTCGAGGTAAAGATGCTCAAACACACCTAGTTAAGGTTGTGAGAGTAGAGGCGGCTAGTTTTCAAGAAAAATTTTTCAGTTTGGCACAGACTCTTTTATCAGAGTTAAAAACTGCTATTAATGAACTTCCCTCAGAAATCATTACTCAGTTACAAGAACAAGGGTTCTATCTTACCGGTGGTGAAAGCAAACTTCTGGATTGGTCATCTCTTATTAAAGAAAATTGGGAGATGCCAGCGATTACATCCTCAAACCCTCAATTGGATGTGGTGAAAGGTCTCAGTAATGCTAGGTAGATTAAGTAGATTTTGGATGGAGCTGGGGGTAGTTTTACTTACACTACTAATAATAGTGCTAGGGGAATGGCTAGGTTTAGTTCAACCTTTGGCTTCTGTTCTTGAGAGGTCACTCCAGCCAATCGTAATAGTAACAAATGAGCTGACTATTAATACTAAACAACCGGCTAGTTTCTTTAAAAAAAGTTTCGGGGCGGCTGAAAGAGTTCAACAGTTAGAAAAAGACTACACTCAATCTCTAGCAAAGATAGCTGAACTTGAATACTTAGCTGAAGAAAACAATGAGTTACGCAGACTTCTGAATACTAAGGAAAAAAAATCAAAAAATAGCAATTGCAGCCCCAATAGTTTCTCATGGTCAGCCTAGTATCAGTGTTGGTGAAGCCGATGATGTTCAGGTTGGTCAACCAGTCCTAGTGGCAGAGATGTTAGTTGGGTTGATTAAAGAAACTTCTAACTATCAATCAACAGTTAATCTTTTGTTCCAAAATAGTACCACTCCTATTTTGGTTGAGACGGAGAGTGGAGTTGAGGGATTAATGATTGGAAATGGGAAGAATATTCTTTTAACAGAAATTCCTAAGGAAGCAAATATAGAAGTAGGAGAGAAAGTAATGACCTTAGGCCAGGAGCAAATCAAACCACAGCTTTTTGTTGGTCAAATTCAGCAAATTATCGATCGACCTTCATCTCCGATAAAAGAAGCTATTATTAGTCAGGAAACATCGTTTTATGAAGCATCGATTGTGGAGGTTCTACCATGATTCATTGGTGGAGATGGTTGATAAGATTGTTCTTAATAATAATAGTTGGTTTATTGGAAAGAGCGATCGGTTTTCCAGTAATCATGTTGTTATTAACAGGCTTGTATACTGGTAGATTTGAAAAAAGCAGGCGGTGGGCATTGTTAGTAGCCACAGGAATAATGGTCTCCACGCTGTTTATGGTGCCATTGTCTGTGTCTTGGTTAGTGATAAGTGGTGGTTACCTATGGTCTCAGTATGGAGAAAAAGCTTTACCAAGTAAATTAATGAGGTTGGTATTTGTTAGTTTAGTTGGTGCCTTTTTAATAGTAATTATTGGCTTAGGCAGTCTGTCTGGATGGCAGGTAATTTATGCGACTTTATCTATGGGGGTTTGTATAGCTTGGTTAAAGCGTCATCGGCTTTATTTAAAATGAAACGAATTAACTATCAACATGATTTTTTTTCTAATCGATTAGGATGGCTAATCTTGGTGATGGTGGTTTGTTTTATAGTGATTATTGCTAGATTGGTTGAGATTCAGTTGTTTAAGGGAAGTTTCTTTTTTGATTTGGCAAATGATAACCGTTACTTCACAGTTAAAATTCCGGCTGAAAGAGGTGTGTTCTTTGATCGCTACCAACAGCCTTTGGTTTGGAACAAGCGTAGTTATTTAAAAGCGACTCAGCCTTCAGCCTTGCATTCTTCACTAGTCTCAGTAGATAGAGAAGAAGCTCTGCAGATAATGGCAACTGAGAGTGGGGTTATTAGATATGGTCTAGAAAGATACTATCGTTTTCCGGTTTCTACAGCTCATGTATTGGGTTATGTGGGTCCGGTGACAAAGGAGAACCTAGTTGAGGATAGTTCTCTTAAGGTCAGTGATGTGATTGGAAAAATAGGACTGGAAAAAGTATTTGATCAGCAACTTAGGGGACAAGATGGGGCAGAAATATATGAGATTAATGCTTTGGGTAAGCGTCAGCGCTTGGTTTCAAAGCAAGCTGGTCAACCCGGGCAGAATATTACTACTTCCTTAGATCCTTATTTATCAGAAGTAGCCTTTAGGGCTTTAGAAGAACAATCTGGAGCAGTGGTAGTGATGGATGCTCATAGCAGTGAAGTTCTAGCTTTAGTCAGTAGTCCCAGTTTTGATGCTAACGTCATGAGCACTCGTTTTGATGATCTGATTTTAGAAAAACAAAGACAGCAGCAAATTCAAGATTTACTCAATAATCCACTTCAGATATTTTTTAATAGATCTCTAAGTGGAATGTACCCACCAGGATCAGTTTTTAAGTTAGTAACAGCTTTGGGAGGACTAGAAAATGAGTCTATTGATGAGACAACTACAGTTTTGGATGAAGGGATCTTAAAAGTAGGAGAGTATGAATATGCAAATTGGTATTACACTCAGTTTGGCAGAACAGAAGGAGAAATTAGCTTAAAGAAGGCTCTGTCCAGGAGTAATGACATCTATTTTTATAAGGTGGCAGAATGGTTAGGTCCTAATAAACTAGCTGAGTTCGCTCATATCTTAGGATTTGGTCAGGTTACAGGAGTTGAGTTATCTGGAGAAGCGGGGGGTGTAATTCCTGATCCAGCTTGGAAAGAAAGAGTGATTGGTGAGCCTTGGTATCTAGGAAATACATTTCATATGGGAATTGGTCAGGGAGATATTCTGGTAACTCCACTCCAAGTTTCTCAAATGACTCAGGCAATAGCCAATCACGGCACTCTTTGTCAGCCGACTTTGGTTAAGCAGGATCATGGTGATTGTGGAGAACTAGGGATGAGTGAGCAGAGTTTAGAGATAGTTCTATCAGGTATGATTGATGCTTGTTCCACAGGTGGAACAGCTTATCCATTTTTTACGCATAATGAGTCTTTCCAATCAGAAGAATTAACTGCATATCAGAAGGTGAAAAATGGGGCGGTGGCTTGTAAAACAGGTACGGCTGAGTTTGGAGGTGTTGATGAAAAAGGATATCGGAAGACACATGCTTGGATAACTATGGCTATAGGAACAGGAGAATTAAAAAACTCAGCTGTTGAAGATGATAGTCAGGATTTGGGAGTTGAAGGGGTGGATTTGTTGGATCGTCAAGCTTGGTTAGAGCAATTGGGAGATGATTTTCCAGAGAAAATAGTGATTACTGTTTTAGTAGAGAGTGATGAAGAGAATCACTATAAAGAAGGTTCTCATGATGCTGGACCAGTTGCAAAAGAGATCGTAGATTGGGTGATTGGTCAGGATTGATACAGCTGATGTAGGGCTGGGGGGATAAACTTGCATATATGAGTTTATCCAAAGGTGAAAGAGAGATAAAAGTTGCTATCTTAGCGGTATCTGGGATAGGAAGAAAAAGTTTTCACAAAATTTTAATTAAATTAACAGAGCTTAACCTAGGTTTAAGTGATTTTTGGCGGCAAAAACCAAAGCAGATTTGGGAGGTTTGTGGCCTAAACAAAGCTCAACAGGCTGAGCTAACCAGATTTAAAAAACGCTTTTCACCCGAAAGATACTTTGGGTGGTTATCAAAGCAAGATATTAAGGTTGTTTGCAATGAGGATAAAGAGTACCCTAATTTATTGAAAGAGATTGATGATAAGCCATTAGTTCTATATGCTAAAGGCAGTCTTTTGGGTGTTGATCAGCGACCAATTGGCGTGGTGGGAACGAGGAGGATTTCGGGTTATGGTAGGAGTGTTATAGGTCGGATAATTCCTGATTTAGTAGCTCAGCAAGCAAATATAGTTTCAGGATTTATGTATGGAGTGGATACGGAAGTTCAACGAGAAGTTTTGAAGTGTGGTGGTTACACCACAGGAGTATTGGGGTTTGGTTTTAATCACTGCTATCCGAATAAAAATAGACAGCTCTTTAAAGAAATAATTTCTCAGGGAGGCTGCTTTATAACTGAGTATCCACCTTGGGTATCAGGACATAGAGGAAATTTCCCTGAGAGAAATAGAATTGTGGCGGGAATGAGTTTAGCTACAGTAGTGATCGAAGCTGGGAAGAGAAGTGGGAGTCACATCACTGCTACTTTAGCTGGAGAATATGGCCGTGGTGTTTGTGCTGTGCCTGGTCCAATCACTAATCCATATAGCGAAGGAACAAAATGGTTGATTAATCAGGGAGCGAGGCTGATAAGCTCAGCAGAGGAAATTCTTGAGGAAGCAGGTGTTTATGGGAATAATTTTCATAAAATTATCCCTGATGTAAAAGAGTTAGGACAATTAAGTTTTGCTGATGAGATTCAACAAAGAATTTATCAGGAGTTGTTAGATCATCCATTGAGTACTGATAAGTTATCTAAACGTCTTGGTCTCTCAATTTCAGATTTAAACATTGCTTTATCTTTGTTAGAGTTAGAAGGATATTTAAAAAAACAAAGTGACACTTGGTTTGTTAAAAAACCCAATAGTGTACAATGAACGACTATGAACCTAGTTATTGTTGAGTCTCCTGCTAAAGCCAAGAAGCTGAAAGGTTTTTTGGGAAAAGATTTCCAAATTGAAGCCAGTGTAGGTCACATTCGTGATTTACCTAAGAAGCTGGGCGTGGATGTAGAGAATGATTTTGAGCCCACTTATGAAGTGGTAGAAGGAAAGAAAAAAGTAGTAACAACTTTAAAAAAAGCAGCCAAGACTGCTGATAAAATTTACCTGGCAATGGATCCTGACCGAGAAGGAGAGGCTATTGCTTGGCATGTGAAGTACTTAATCGAGGATAGTAAGTCAAAGAAAAAGCATGAATTTTTAAGAGCTACTTTTCATGAAATTACAAAGGATGCTGTCAAAAAAGCAATTGATAACCCTGGTGAGATCGCAATCAACCTAGTCGATGCACAACAAGCTCGTCGAGTTTTAGATAGATTGGTTGGTTATAAAATATCTCCGGTCTTATGGCGCAAAGTTAGACGAGGCTTATCTGCTGGTAGAGTTCAGTCTCCAGCTTTAAGACTCATTGTAGAGAAAGAAAAAGAGATTGAAGCTTTCAAGCCGGATGAGTATTGGGAAGTTGATGTTGCTTTGAATATTGATGATAAAAAAGAAGCAACTATTTTTGAAGATGGCAAGCTACCAAACGAGTTACCAGAGAATTTACTAGTGAGTAGAGTTTTTGAGTTGGATGGTGGTAAGTATGAGCCAAGCAGTGAAAAAGATGTCACTGGAGTGGTGGCGAGTTTGAAAAAGGCAGCTTATCAAATCACAGATATTGAGCAAAAAGAACGTAAGCGTTGGAGTTTACCTCCCTTTACAACTTCTACTTTGCAGCAGCAGGCTGCTCATAAGTTGGGGATGACTAGCAAACAGACTATGACTCTAGCTCAACATCTTTATGAAGAGGGTTTGATTACTTATCATCGTACTGATTCCTTTAGCTTATCAGGTAACGCTTTGAGTATGGCTCGAGGCTACATTCAGGGTAGATATGGTGAAGAGTACTTACCAGAAAAACCAAGGGTCTTTGCGAATAAGTCAAAAAATGCTCAAGAGGCTCATGAAGCAATTAGGGTGACAGATGTTAACTTTCCAGTGGATGAAGTGCCAGCAAAAGGGGCCAAGCTAACTGCTCGTCATCAAAAGCTATATGATTTAATTTGGCGTCGTTTTGTTGCTAGCCAGATGGAGAGGGCAGTTTATGACCAAACTAAAATTGTCATTACTGCTACTGCCAAAGACAAGAAGTCTTTTTCCAAAGCTAGCCTAAAAACTAATGGTTCTATCTTGAAATTTGATGGGTGGATGAAGTTATTCCCTAGTGGAACAGACACAATCCTGCCAGATGTGAAAGATGGCCAGGATCTTTATTATCAAGATCTTAATGCTGCTCAGAAGTTTACTCAGCCACCAGCTCGCTACAATGATGCGTCTTTGGTCAAGGAATTAGAAAAGTTGGGAATTGGCAGACCAAGTACTTATGCCAGTATTATCTCGGTAATTGAAGACAGGGGTTATGTTGAGCGTGAGGACAAGAAGTTCAAGCCTACTGCAGTGGGTACAACTGTGAGTGATTTTTTGGTGAAGAATTTTACTGATATTGTTGACTATGACTTTACGGCTGAGATGGAAGAAGATTTGGATAGGATTGCTCGCGGAGAGAAGGAATGGCGGAAGGTCTTAGGTGTGTTTTATAAACCTTTTGAGAAAAAAATTGATGAAGTTTTAGAAAATGCCGAGCGTTCTAAAGTCCCAGTAGAAAAGCTTAATAAGCCTTGTCCAGATTGTGGTAAAGAAGAGAAAGGTGAGCTAGTACTTCGTACTGGTCGGTTTGGGAAGTTTATCAGTTGTAGTCGTTTTCCAGATTGTAAGTATACTGATAACTTTGAAGAGAAGATTGAAGGAGTTGATTGTCCGCTTTGTCAAAAAGGGGAAGTAGTAGTTAAGAGAACTAGACGTGGAGCTTCTTTCTATGGTTGTAGCACTTATCCCAAGTGTGATTGGGCTAGCTGGAAAGAACCAAAAAAAGGCGACACTGTGACTGCAGAAGAATGGGCTGAGCAACAAGCTGCTCGCAAAGCTCGCATGGCCAAGCGCAAAAAAGGCAAGGCCAAAGCTAAAAAGAAAAAATGAAAATAGCACTTTTTGGTGGAGCCTTTGATCCACCTCATTTAGGTCATCAACGTATTGCCAAAGAAATGGTTAATCATCAACTAGTTGATGAGGTTTGGTTTGTGCCAGTTTTTAGACATCCTTGGGCAGATAGACTTGATAAGTTGCAGATGGCTGATTATGAGCATCGTAAGGAGATGGTAAAACTAATTTTAACTCCAGGAACATTCCTTCATGAGTATCTAGATGTTGGTTTTGCTTATAAGACTCTTCAATATTTTGCTAAGCGGTATCCTCAACATCAATTCTCTTGGATTATTGGTGCAGATAACCTGCCTACTTTTGATGACTGGGAGTACTATCAGGAGATAATTGATGAGTTTGGGGTTTATGTCTATCCAAGAGAAGGGTTTGAGTTAAAAACTGATATCAAGGGGATGAAGTTATTGAGTGATTTTCCAGAGATGGTGGTGTCTTCGACAATGGTCAAGAAAAAATTATTGGCAGGTGGTTCAATCTCTGACTTGGTAAGCCCAGCAGTGGCAGGGTATATTGAATCTAATAATCTTTATCAAAAATAATATGAATTTAATTCTAGATAATCCCCAACAAAAAATTGCTGAGATAGTTCAGTTTATCCAACAGACTTTTCAAGAAAATAATAAACAAACAACAATAATTGCAGTCTCTGGTGGGATTGATTCCAGCTTATCTGTTACGTTAGCAACTCAAGCTTTGGGAGCAGAGAATGTTATTCCAGTGATGCTTCCTTATGGTCAGCAAGACATAGCCGATGGTCAAAAAATCTTAAATTTCAATCAAATTACTCAGGAAAGATGGGTGGTGGTTGATATTAAACCTATTGTCGATGCTGCAGTTAATACTGCTGTAATTGATACAAACGATCAGTATCGGGTAGGGAATCTAATGGCTAGGGCTAGAATGATGGTTATCTATGATTTGGCAAAGAAGCATGACGCCTTAGTCTGTGGAACAGAAAATAAGTCAGAAAAGTACCTAGGTTATTTCACTCGCTTTGGTGATGAAGCCAGTGATATTGAGCCGATTATAGGCTTGTATAAGACTCAGGTTTTTCAACTAGCTGAATCTCTAAATATTCCCACAGAGTTAATTGCTAAAGCCCCCACCGCAGGTTTGTGGGAAGGGCAGACTGATGAGCAGGAGCTTGGTTTTAGCTATGAAGTTGCAGATCAGGTTTTACATCATATAGAGACTGGTGCAGAGTTAAATGATCTGGATCCATCTTTAGTAAAAAAAGTGGCGGAGAGAGTAGAACAGATGAAGTTTAAACACCGCGTGCCGTATCATCTTTAATTCTGTACAATGAGATCCATGAAGAAATCTGACAAGATTCCTTTAGCTTATCAGGTAACGCTTTGAGTATGGCTCGAGGCTACATTCAGGGTAGATATGGTGAAGAGTACTTACCAGAAAAACCAAGGGTCTTTGCGAATAAGTCAAAAAATGCTCAAGAGGCTCATGAAGCAATTAGGGTGACAGATGTTAACTTTCCAGTGGATGAAGTGCCAGCAAAAGGGGCCAAGCTAACTGCTCGTCATCAAAAGCTATATGATTTAATTTGGCGTCGTTTTGTTGCTAGCCAGATGGAGAGGGCAGTTTATGACCAAACTAAAATTGTCATTACTGCTACTGCCAAAGACAAGAAGTCTTTTTCCAAAGCTAGCCTAAAAACTAATGGTTCTATCTTGAAATTTGATGGGTGGATGAAGTTATTCCCTAGTGGAACAGACACAATCCTGCCAGATGTGAAAGATGGCCAGGATCTTTATTATCAAGATCTTAATGCTGCTCAGAAGTTTACTCAGCCACCAGCTCGCTACAATGATGCGTCTTTGGTCAAGGAATTAGAAAAGTTGGGAATTGGCAGACCAAGTACTTATGCCAGTATTATCTCGGTAATTGAAGACAGGGGTTATGTTGAGCGTGAGGACAAGAAGTTCAAGCCTACTGCAGTGGGTACAACTGTGAGTGATTTTTTGGTGAAGAATTTTACTGATATTGTTGACTATGACTTTACGGCTGAGATGGAAGAAGATTTGGATAGGATTGCTCGCGGAGAGAAGGAATGGCGGAAGGTCTTAGGTGTGTTTTATAAACCTTTTGAGAAAAAAATTGATGAAGTTTTAGAAAATGCCGAGCGTTCTAAAGTCCCAGTAGAAAAGCTTAATAAGCCTTGTCCAGATTGTGGTAAAGAAGAGAAAGGTGAGCTAGTACTTCGTACTGGTCGGTTTGGGAAGTTTATCAGTTGTAGTCGTTTTCCAGATTGTAAGTATACTGATAACTTTGAAGAGAAGATTGAAGGAGTTGATTGTCCGCTTTGTCAAAAAGGGGAAGTAGTAGTTAAGAGAACTAGACGTGGAGCTTCTTTCTATGGTTGTAGCACTTATCCCAAGTGTGATTGGGCTAGCTGGAAAGAACCAAAAAAAGGCGACACTGTGACTGCAGAAGAATGGGCTGAGCAACAAGCTGCTCGCAAAGCTCGCATGGCCAAGCGCAAAAAAGGCAAGGCCAAAGCTAAAAAGAAAAAATGAAAATAGCACTTTTTGGTGGAGCCTTTGATCCACCTCATTTAGGTCATCAACGTATTGCCAAAGAAATGGTTAATCATCAACTAGTTGATGAGGTTTGGTTTGTGCCAGTTTTTAGACATCCTTGGGCAGATAGACTTGATAAGTTGCAGATGGCTGATTATGAGCATCGTAAGGAGATGGTAAAACTAATTTTAACTCCAGGAACATTCCTTCATGAGTATCTAGATGTTGGTTTTGCTTATAAGACTCTTCAATATTTTGCTAAGCGGTATCCTCAACATCAATTCTCTTGGATTATTGGTGCAGATAACCTGCCTACTTTTGATGACTGGGAGTACTATCAGGAGATAATTGATGAGTTTGGGGTTTATGTCTATCCAAGAGAAGGGTTTGAGTTAAAAACTGATATCAAGGGGATGAAGTTATTGAGTGATTTTCCAGAGATGGTGGTGTCTTCGACAATGGTCAAGAAAAAATTATTGGCAGGTGGTTCAATCTCTGACTTGGTAAGCCCAGCAGTGGCAGGGTATATTGAATCTAATAATCTTTATCAAAAATAATATGAATTTAATTCTAGATAATCCCCAACAAAAAATTGCTGAGATAGTTCAGTTTATCCAACAGACTTTTCAAGAAAATAATAAACAAACAACAATAATTGCAGTCTCTGGTGGGATTGATTCCAGCTTATCTGTTACGTTAGCAACTCAAGCTTTGGGAGCAGAGAATGTTATTCCAGTGATGCTTCCTTATGGTCAGCAAGACATAGCCGATGGTCAAAAAATCTTAAATTTCAATCAAATTACTCAGGAAAGATGGGTGGTGGTTGATATTAAACCTATTGTCGATGCTGCAGTTAATACTGCTGTAATTGATACAAACGATCAGTATCGGGTAGGGAATCTAATGGCTAGGGCTAGAATGATGGTTATCTATGATTTGGCAAAGAAGCATGACGCCTTAGTCTGTGGAACAGAAAATAAGTCAGAAAAGTACCTAGGTTATTTCACTCGCTTTGGTGATGAAGCCAGTGATATTGAGCCGATTATAGGCTTGTATAAGACTCAGGTTTTTCAACTAGCTGAATCTCTAAATATTCCCACAGAGTTAATTGCTAAAGCCCCCACCGCAGGTTTGTGGGAAGGGCAGACTGATGAGCAGGAGCTTGGTTTTAGCTATGAAGTTGCAGATCAGGTTTTACATCATATAGAGACTGGTGCAGAGTTAAATGATCTGGATCCATCTTTAGTAAAAAAAGTGGCGGAGAGAGTAGAACAGATGAAGTTTAAACACCGCGTGCCGTATCATCTTTAATTCTGTACAATGAGATCCATGAAGAAATCTGACAAGATTATTTTGAAAGCCGAAAAGGTAATTCCAGTTGTAAAGAAACTCAAAAAGCAAGGTAAAAAGATTGTCCTCACTCAAGGTAGCTTTGACATGGTCCATATCGGTCATGGTCGCTACTGTGCAGAGGCCAAAAAGCATGGTGATGTGCTAATTGTAGGGGTGGACAGTGATAAAAAAGTCCGTAAACGCAAAGGTGAAAATCGGCCGGTAGTGCCACAGTCAGAGCGCATGGAGATGATGACTTATTTATCACCAGTTGATTATGTAGTGCTGAAAAACCTAAAGGTGCCTAAATATAATCTAATAGATTTGGTGAAACCTGATGTTTTAGTTGCAACTGATGAGACATACAATCAAGAGCAGATAGATCATCTGGAAACAATATGTGGCAAAGTAGTGGTGCTCAAGCCAATGGCAACCACTTCAACTAGTGCCAAAATTAGGTTGTTGCAAATTGGTGCTGCTAAAGAGATTACTAAGACTCTTTCTAAGAAATTTGTCAAAGTTATGGAAGAGATGATTGAGGAGCTTAAAAATGGCGACAAATAAAATAGCGATCGTGGTTTATATTCCAGTAATTCATCAAGGTTATATTAACCTGGTTGAGAACAATCCTAAAGCTGACGTAGTAGTAGTGGATAAGAAGCTCTTAAACGATCAGTTTCGCTCAATCCAAAAAGATATTAGGGCACTGACAACTGAGCAAATTATTTCTTCATTAAAAATACTTTTCCCAGAACGTCAGATTTTACATCTACAAGATTTTAAAGGATTAGAAAAATACGAAGAATTTATTCTTCCTGAAGATGAGATTAGTGAGTGGATAAAAGATGAGTTCTTGTCAGAACAGACAGTTCATCATGACTCAATATTTCTGCGCTGGAGTGGATCTAGAACAAAACAAGAAAAAGACGTTTCACCAGATGAGGAAATTACTACTGATGAGCTTCATCAACGGTTGATGAAAGAAACTGTGGATAGGTCTCAGAAGAGTGCTGATTGGTGGCGACAAACAGCAGCGGCTGTAGCCAAAGATGGTGAAGTAATTGCCTTAGCGCATAACTTCCATGTTCCCTCAGATCAAGTCCAGTATATAAATGGTGATCCTCGAGCCAATTTTAAACGAGGTCAGATGATGGAAGTCTCTAGCTCATTACATGCTGAAGAAGCAGTCATTGCCCATGCAGCAGCAGAGGGGGTTTCTCTAAAAGGAGCAGATTTATATGCGACTACTTTTCCTTGTCCATTTTGTGCGCGTTTAATTGCTTATAGTGGAATTAAACGCTTGTTCTATAAAGATGGATATACCGTCTTAGACGGGGCAGAGCTAATGAAGAGTAAAGGAATTGAGTTAATTAAGGTTAGGTTTTAGTTACTGTCGTTTTTCTTTATCTTTTCCAATTTTAAAGCGAGTCGGCTTGAAGTCTGGTTTATCTATATCTGGAATAATAAACTGGGCGTGCAAGTGAGCTACTGTCCCAGCTGAGTAATCAGTATCTCCAAACCTCATTGCAAAGCCACCGCCTGGAGCTTGAGTGTAATCTTGGGCAAATTTTAGAATCTCAATTAATTCAGCTCCTTCTTCATCAGTTAGCTCACTCAACATTTCTTTATGTGTTTTGAGAATAGCCAACAAATGATGCTGAGTATTTTTATATGGCCACTGGTTTGCTGTTAGGAGCCAGTGATCTGTCTCTTTGAGAACAGGTTGTTTATGGTATTTTTTTAGGTTTTCTAGACAAAAAGGACAGTGATCGGCTTCAATAATATCCTTCATCACTTCTCGTTGTTCATCTTCACGAGCGTTAGCTAGGTCAACATGTTGGTTTTTGATTTTGTCAGTCATATTAAATTGCTACCGGGATATTCTTAATACCAGGGTGAGGATCATAATCACTGAGCTCAAAATCATCGACTCTAATTTTGAAGATGTCTGTTTCATCAGTCTTAAGAGTCATAGTGGGATATGGTCGAGGTTCACGAGCGATGATTTCTTTGACTGCTTCTACTTGATCGACGTAGATATGTGCATCAGAGATGGTGTGAATAAAAGTCCCTGGTTTATAGCCAGTTGCTTGGGCTAGCATCATGGTTAAAGCAGCATACTGCACCATGTTTGAAGGGACACCAATCGGCACGTCTCCAGAGCGTTGGAACATATGCAGATTTAGTTTTCCATCCTGGATTAGGATATGCATCCAACCATGACAAGGACACACTACTACTTTTTGTTTTTTTCCTTCTCCGCGGATGATGTATTGAGGAATCCAGGGTGAGATGAAATGTGTTTTTAAGTGCGGTAATTCAATAATCTGCTCTACAATATTTTTGATTTGGTTATAATTTTCACCCTCTGCTGTAGGGAAGTCATGGAATGCAGCCCCATAAGATCCTGGTCCCAAGTCACCTTCTTCTAGGCCACGCTTGTTACATTTTTTAGCCGTAACCCAAGACCGCCACCAGTGACAACCATATGATTCAAGTTCTTGTTGAGTACGAGCACCATTGATAAAGCCGATCATCTCGCCAATAGCTTGCTTCCATACAGTAGGGACCTTTTTAAAATCAGGGGCCATGTTGCGCTCAGTGATCATTGGAAAGCCATCTTCCAGATTAAAACGCATGGCAGGTGGAGCAATATAGGTGATAGTATCTGTCCCAGTTTGAGATTTGACTCGGGTGCCTTTTTCTAAAATTAGCTTTAGATTGTCTCGGTATTGAGTGTTTGGAGATTTGCTAGCTTTGGGATTTGAGGGAACAGATAACATAGAGATGTTGTACCATATACCTAGTTAAAAGTTGAGGTGATTTTTATGAAATTAAAGGTCAAACGTTTTGATAAAAGCTTGCCTTTACCAGAATATAAAACTGATAAAGCGGCAGCTATTGATCTGTATGCTCGTGAGGACAGAGTAATTTCAGCTAGAAAAGTTGGGTATGTGCCGCTTAACATTGCAATTGAGTTACCCCGGAATCATTGGGCTTTAGTAGTAGCTCGTAGTTCATTGCATAAGAAAGGTTTGATGGCTGCCAATGGGATTGGTGTTGGTGATGAGGACTACTGTGGAGATAATGACGAATACATGGCCATCTTATTGAACTTCACTGATGAGGATGTAGCAGTCAAAAGAGGAGAGCGGTTAGCTCAACTGATTGTTTTACCACGCGAGAAAGTTGAGATCGAAGAAGTTGAAGAACTGGGTAACAAGGATCGAGGTGGAGTAGGTTCTACTGGGTTTTAGATTAGTTGATTTTTCTAAAAAAAATAAACATCACAATCAAAAAAGGGACACTAATCATCAGGATACTTCCGATGGGTCCTACTTGAGTATTTAGAATTTCATTTAACATATTATTTGCTCATAATTATGATAGCAAATGCATAGAAGCTGATCAATAAAATAAACCCAAGTATATTTATTGAAAAATTGTGTTTTTCTGAAATGATGACTGTAATTACAAAGCCACCAATGAATAAATTTCCTAATTCCATAAACTTTTCAGCAATGACTCTACGATCGGTTCTATTAAGTTTGATCATTAGTTGTAGATAATATCCTGTGATTTTTTCAAGAAGTGTAGTAAGGCTATTTTAGCCATGATAGGATAGTCTTTATGAATGTCTCTCTAATTGCAGCATTAACAACTGATGGTTTTATTGGTAGATCTGATGATGATCGCTCCTTTGATTGGACCTCAGAGGCTGACAAAAGATTCTATGTTAGCAAAATCAAAGAAGCTGATGTGATTGTGATGGGCATGAAGAGTTTCAAGACTTTTAAAAAGCATCCCCGCGGTTCACGTTGGGAACTTTATACTCGTTCCCCACAGAAGTTTGTCAATCAAAAACCAGACATTATTCAAGCTACAGCGACTGATGAGTCACCCGTAGAGTTGATTGCTCGTTTGGAAAAAGAAGGATTGAAGAATGTGGTCATTGCTGGTGGTGCTAGTATCTACACCATGTTTATGCAGGCTAGATTGGTTAATAAACTTTACTTAACAGTTGAGCCAGTATTGTTTGGCAGTGGAGTAAGGCTATTCAGTAATACACTAGAGTCAAAAATGAAACTTGAAGAGGTGAAGAAGCTTTCTGACGAGACGGTTTTGTTGGAATATTCTCTTTAAATTTTGAGCGGATAAACATAATACACCACAACAGATAGTGTTTTAAAGGTTTAAAAACCACAACAAATTGTGGTTTCATTGTTTTTTATGCCTTCTTTGCCAATTACTAACTCTGTGGAATTGGGACTCATTATTGATGGTTTGCCAATTGATGAAACAAAAGTTGGTCCAGTTAGATTGGCGGATCATACACATGCAACCTTCCATGAGGCTGCGACTACTCTGAGGGAGTCCAATACACCTGAGTTAATTTTGAATCTATTGATGGATGAGATTGATGAGTTAATTGAGGTCTTAGAAGAAAATCCTAATGATAGTGTGAATTTGGTGGCTGAGTTGGGAGATTTATTTCATTTTTGGAATGATTTATTAAAATTATCTATCTCAAGTGGTGGAATGTCTTTTGATAACTTGCTGAGTTTCATCGGTTTCCAAGCGATAGCTGAACAAGAGATAACTATTGCTGAGCTCAAAGAGTTGGCTGCAGTTAATAACAGAAATGAAACTAAATCTAGAGATCTCCTTTATGAATTGAAAGGGCTACTCATTTTGAGAGAATCAGATGCTTTTGATGCGGAACTTTTAGGGACAATTGCTCATTACATTATGGCTGTGGCAGCCGATCTAAAGATCAATATCATCTATGCCACTTTGATGAAGAATTTAAGGAATAGGGGTAAGTATGATCCAGCAGAAATGAATGTTCTTTCAGCAGATGGTTGGGATTATGAAGAGATTAGACCAGAAATGGTCAGGAGGTGGAATAATGGCAAGGGTGGGGACGGTGGTTTCTTTGAAGACTTTTTAGTAGCTGCTCCTTTAGAATTAGCTTTCACAGCAGTTGCTGTAGCAGCAGACGATACAATATGATCTTTTATTAATGGGAGATAATTGGCAAACTTTTTAAACTAGGATATGATCAAAAAGTAACTCCCCCTAAATTAGAAAAGGGTGTCACAAACATGAAAATTTATTTTGGAGCAGCTGTTAGTTTAGATAGAGAAGAGTACTTGCCCCTTTATAAAAAAATTGTCAAAGAGCTAGAGAAGCAGGGCCATGAGGTCTTATCTAAACACATTGTTGATCCTTCTGTTGACCCTTCTGGTGGTCTAAAACCCAATAAGTTATTTGAGCGTGAAGTAAGGCGAGTCAAAGAGGCAGATGTGATGGTGGCTGAGATTACTGCTCCTTCATGGGGAACAGCTCTATTGATGGAGAAGGCTTTGGATCAAAAGAAGCCAGTATTAGCTTTGTTCTATGAAGATAACTCCCATGAATTGCCGGCAATGATTGCTGGTCATAATGATCTATATTTAGCTCACTACACTAAGAGTAATATTAGATCTGTCCTTAAAAAGAATTTAGCTTATTTCAGGCATCAGCGTCAAACGACTGGTAAGTTGATTGTTATTGATGGAGCTGATGGAGCTGGTAAAGCCACTCAGACGGAGATGCTGCGTAAGTATTTCAAGAAAAATAAGATTAAGAATAAGTACATCTCTTTCCCACGTTATAAGACTTCTTTCCATGGTGACTTGGTGGCTCGGTTTTTGAAGGGTGAGTTTGGAGGTAATCGGGAAGTTAGCCCTTATCTAGCCTCATTGGCTTTTGCTCTTGATCGGCTGACTGCTCGTGATGAAATTGTGGAATGGCTAGAAGATGGAAATATTGTGGTCTCTGATCGCTATACCTCAGCCAATGCTCACCAGGCAGCTAAGATGCCTAAGGTTAATCAGCCTCAGTTCATTCAGTGGTTGTATGACATGGAGTATAAGGAGCATAAATTACCCAAAGAAGATGTGGTGCTGTTCTTACATGTTCCAGCAGATATTTCTCAAAAGTTATTGGATAAGAAATCTAAGAAGAAGAATAATAATGGTTTGAAGGATGAGGCGGAGAAGGATATCAAACATCAAGAAGAGTCGATTGCAATGTACAAGCGTTTTGCTAAAAAGTATAAGCACTGGGCAATTGTTGATTGTGTTGAGGATGGCAAACTGATGAGTAAAACTAAAATTCATAAAAAGATAATCGAAGTATTAAAAGATAAAAAAGTAATTTAATAAGGAGGTCAAAGTGGCTGATCAAGAAATTTCTGCTGAAATGAGGGCGCAGCTAGAAGAAGCAGCTAGAGCTGTTAACAAAGCTGTTCCAATACCCGAAGGTGAGCAAAAAGGTGAAGTTGCCAAAGAAAAACTAACAAAAACAGATGAAGAAATTAGAAAAGCTTTAGCAGCGCTTCAAGAAAAGGTTCAAAAAGTGGCAGAGGATGAGGAAAGCTAATAAACCGCTTGCTTAACTACTACTACTCACAGTAGGATAGAGCCCTATGGCACAGCTACCACGTCCAGTTATTCGTCTGATCGAGAAATTTGAGCGGTTACCAGGTATTGGTCCTAAGTCTGCCCAGCGTTTAGCTTTCTATTTACTTCGTCATCCCCAAGAGGAACTGGAGGATTTTGCTGATAAATTGGTTTCCCTGAAAAAAGACACCGTCTTATGTGAGCGCTGTCACAATGTTAGTGAAACTGATCCCTGCAATATCTGTGATGATGAGAGTAGAGATAGTCATTCACTGATGGTGGTGGAATCTTCTTTAGATCAGGTGGCGATTGAGAACTCAGATAAATATTCTGGTTTGTACCATGTATTGCATGGAGCAATTGATCCGCTTAACAATATTGGTCCTGATCAGCTTTACTTGCGAGATATCCTAGGAAGGTTGGAAGGAGTAGAAGAGTTGATCTTAGCTACTAATCCTACTATGGAAGGTGAAGCCACAGCCTTATTTATTCGTGAAATTGTAGAAGAGCAAAACCCAGATATAAAGATTACTCGTATTGGTCATGGGCTGCCAATCGGTGCAGATATTGAATATGCTGATGGGGTGACTATTGCTCGAGCACTCGAGGGTAGACGCTCCTTGTAAAGTTGTTTTTTCTTTATTAAACTATAGCCAATGATCTCTTTGATCAAATCAAAACGGCGTTTGTTTTCTGCATAGTCAGGTGCAGGAAACAGGCGCTTTTTTATTAGTTAAAGTGCGTTTTGCACAAAGGAGATCACTATGCGCATTTTGGTCGCATCCAAGACTTTGGAGGTTACTCAACCTCTGCGAGAGTTTACCAAGGAGCAGGCTGCTAAGCTTGAAAAGCTAGGTCAGCGTATCTCTAAGGTTCAAGTTTCTCTAGACCAAAGAGTTGCTAAATCTAAGCGTGATCGAAATTCTTTAGTGAAGTATGTGGTTGATCTTCCTGGCAAGACATTGGTAACTAAGTGTAAAGGTGCAGATATGTATGAAGCCATTGTCGATGCTACTGATAAAGTTATTCGTCAAACTCGTAAGTTTAAAGAGAAGAAATTGACTCAGCAACGCAAGCAAGCCTGAGTTGTGAAGCTCTGAGTTTTCTAGTATCGTAGACTCATGACTGACTCCACAGCCTCAGCTCAAGCAGACCAAAAAAGCCCACTCGATATTTTAGAAGATGTATTGGAGGATGCTAAGAGTTCTTCAAAAGCAAAAAAAGAAGCTGTCCAGGCTGAAGAGGAGAGTAAGCAAAAAGCTGAATTAGCTCAACTAAGATCTCAGCATGAAGCTGAGGATGAAAAAAAGATTCAAGCTCAGCTGGAACAGATGAGAGCTGAGGTAGATCAGATGCCTGAAGAACAAGCTCGTAAAGCTCAAGATGAAGCAGAAAGAGAAGAGTCAGCAAAAGAGAAAGATTCTCAAGAAGGTTACGAAATTCGCCAGATTGGCCACACGAAGGTTTAGACTATGCCAGGACCAAAACCAGGACCCAGACCTCGACCCATGGGTGGTTTTAATCCTGGAGTGGGAATGGGCAATGAGCATCTAGATGAATCAGCAATGAAGGCTGCTGGACAGCAGAAGCAGCTCACCCAACAACAAGCTAGCACCCAGCCAGCATCAGGTAAAAGTGGCACTAACCCTCTGCTAAGTCAGACTGATGCCACAGAATCTTTAGGTAAAGCACCATCCCAACCTCCCAAACCACGTGAGGTTAGTACTCTTAAAGATGAGTTAGTTAAGCGTCCACTTAAGGATATTAAAAAAGGTTTGGCCAGCATCTTTGATGTGAAGGCTCTTTTGGGAGTTAATACTGAAGATACTCCAGAAGAGCAAGCTAAGAAGAAAAGTTTACATCAGCGCTTTCAAAAATTAACAGAAGAACAGCAACAGGTGGCACAGAAGAAATATCAGGAAGAGATGCAAAAGAAAAAATTAGAGCAAGAAGAGGAAGAGCAGAAGAGACAAGAGGCTGAGGCTGCTAAACAAAGTCAGATTGCAATGCCCTCCAGTCCTAAGAAGGGTCCGGTGGGGCCAGCATCTGGTCAATCTAAGAAGCAAAAAGGTCAAAATATGCTGCAACAATCTCGACAAGGATTAAGTTCAGCAGGTAAAAAACACTAGTGATATACTCAGGTCTTAATCATGAAACTTTATAATACTCTTACCAGAAAAGTTGAAGAATTAGAGCCGATCTCATCTGATGGGGTGAGTTTTTACTCTTGTGGTCCTACTGTCTATGACTATGCCCACTTAGGGCATTTACGTCGATATACAATGGATGATTTTTTAGTTAGAACGCTCAAACACGCTGGTTTTAAGGTGAAGTTTGTCCAAAATGTAACTGATGTGGGGCATTTAGCCTCTGATGCTGATACTGGTGAAGACAAGATGGAGAAGGGGGCTAAGAAGTATCAAACTACAGTTTGGGATTTGGCCAAAAAGTTTGAGAATCATTTCTATAACTCGATGCAAAAAATGGGTAATCTAGGGCCTGACAATGTCTGTCGGGTCACTGACCATATTGATGAGCAGATTGAGTTCATTAAAGAACTAGAAGAAAAAGGATTTACTTATGTAATAGAGGATGATGGGGTGTATTTTGATACTAGTAAGTTAGATGACTATGGTAAGTTGGCCAAATTAGACATTGAGAACCTTCAAGAGGGAGCGAGAGTAGAGAAAGTTGAGGGTAAAAGAAATCCAACTGACTTTGCACTTTGGAAATTTGAGCGCAAAGGAGAGAATAGAGCCATGGTTTGGGCTAGCCCTTGGGCAGAGAGGGGATTTCCAGGATGGCATATTGAGTGTAGTGCGTTGAGTAGGAAGTACTTAGGTGATCAGATTGATCTTCACTCTGGAGGAGTTGATCACATTCCGGTTCATCATACTAATGAAATTGCTCAAAGTGAGTCTGCAACAGGAAAGAAACCATTTGTGAAGTACTGGGTGCATCATAATTTTCTTCAGATTGATGGACAGAAAATGAGTAAGTCTTTGGGAAATCTATTTACAATTGAAGATCTAGAAGAAAAAGACTTCCATCCGCTTGCATTAAGAATGTTATTTCTGACTGCTCATTATCGAAGCGAGATGAATTTTACTTGGAAAAATCTAGCAGGAATGCAGCATCGATATCAGAAGCTGATCGAGCTCATGGTGAATCTGAACAAATCTCATCCAGTTGAAGGTGGAGATTCATACAGACAGCGTTTCTTTGATTTAATGGAAGATGATCTGCGCACTCCAGAGGCACTAGCGGTATTTTGGGAGGTAACTAAATCAAATCTAGAAGATGGAGTGAAACTAAAGCTATTGTTAGACTTTAATGAAATACTCGGGCTTGGTTTAGAAAGAGCTAGTGAGATTAGACAAGAACTAGGTGGAGAAGTAGTAGACTTTAGAGATTTAGATGATGAGATAAATCTTCTTTTACAAAGACGACAGCAGGCTAGAGAGAATAAAAACTATGCTCAAGCTGATAAATTGCGTGATGAGTTAAGTGAATTAGGTTATGAAGTCTTGGATTTGCCCAATAATGATTTCGAACTTCGAAGAAAATCATAAGAGTTGTTGTTGTTGAAAAGATAAATAAGATGTTTGGGTCACGATTAAGTGATCTAAGAGGTTTATTCCCAATAGATTAGCAGCTTTTTTAAGCCTACTAGTAGCTTTTAGGTCATCAGGACTAGGCTGTGGATCACCAGAGGGATGGTTGTGGATCAAAATCAAGCTACGACAAGGGAGTTTAATAGCTGGGGCAAAGACATCCCGTGGTTCAACTTGATGAGCATTAACT
>CAZHLX010000010.1:0-25104 GCA_964533345.1 uncultured Pseudomonadales bacterium | reverse complement strand
CTGCGCATTACTAATCTAAGTGTTCCTTATGCTTTATTTTTATATGTAGGTTTATTACCTTGGAATCTTTTCTCAGCTTCAGTTTCAAGCAGTATGAATGCTTTAGTAGCAAATGCTTCTTTATTAACAAAAATTTATTTTCCAAGAGAAGTTTTCATAATAAGTACTATTTTTGCTAAAGTTGTAGATTTCCTGTTAGCATCTTTAGTTCTAGTTTTATTCTTCATCTTTTTCCATCAACAAGTGACTTTCAATATCCTTTGGGTTATTCCCATCTTTTTGATTCAGCAAATTTTCACATATGGTCTCTCACTAATCTTAGCGGCATTCAATCTTTTTTATCGTGATATCCAATATCTATTTGGTTTAGTTTTATTAGTTTGGATGTATCTGACACCAGTTATCTATCCAATTGAAATGTTTCCTGACCAGTACAGGTGGATATTCAAGTTAAATCCAATGGCTGTGCTTATAAATGCTTACAGGCAAGTGATGCTGGGTGGAGGGGCTCCGAATATGACAAGTTTGGGAATTGCTCTCTTGCTCTCTTTAATAATGGTAGTAGTTGGTCATAAAATCTTTAAAAGATTGGAAGGACTATTTGCTGATGTCGTCTAATAAAAATTTTGCTATTAAGATCAATAATGTTAGTAAGTTGTTTTCTAAGCAGAAACAAAAAACTTTTAAGGAATTTATTCCTGCTTTAGTATCGGGTGAGAAGACAAAAGAACAGTTCTGGGCTTTGAAAAATGTAAACTTAGAGGTAAATAAAGGAGAGACAATTGGTATTATTGGACAAAATGGTTCTGGAAAGTCTACGCTTCTCAAGCTCATAGCAGGGGTAAGTAGACCAACCAAAGGAGAGATTAATGCATTTGGCAGGATTGCACCTCTAATTGAATTGGGTGCTGGTTTTCATCCTGAGTTAACCGGAAGAGAAAACGTTTTTTTGAATGGAATCATTTTGGGGATGACTAGAGATGAAGTTGAGAAAAAGTTTAAAACAATTGTTGATTTCGCTGAAATTTGGGATTTTATTGATCAACCAGTAAAACATTACTCATCAGGTATGTACTTGAGACTAGCTTTCTCTGTAGCAATTCATACCGAACCAGAAATTCTCTTAGTAGATGAAATATTAGCAGTTGGTGATGAAAGTTTTCAGCGAAAGTGTATGGCCAGGCTTAATGAATTAAAAGATAAGAAAATTACTATTATTTACGTTTCTCACAGTATGGAAGCAGTTAAGTCTTTTTGTAATAAAGTCCTTTACTTAAAAGAAGGTAAAGTCGTTAGCTATGGAGAATCAGAAGCAGGAGTAAGTAGTTATTTAAAAGAAATAGAAGGATAGTATGACTTTTCAGGAAAAAATTGAAAAAGCAAAAGAAATTATTCAAGAAGCTAGTAAAAAATGGGATCCTAAAGAGATAGCAGTTGCTTGGACTGGGGGTAAAGATTCAACAGTGATATTACATTTGGTTAGAGAAATCTTTGATGGAGAGATCCCTTTCAGAGTAATGTTCAATGATTCAACTTTAGAGTTTCCAGAAATTTATGATTTTATTAATCAACTGAAAGATGAATGGGAGCTAGATTTGATTTGGATGAAACATCTCCCATCTGACTTAGAGGCATATGAGAAAGCAACTGAAAAAGAAGAACAGATGGAAATTATGAGAATTGCTAAGATTAATGCAATTAACCATGTTCAAGAAGAGCACCAAATAAAAAGTTTTTTATCTGGAATAAGGTGGGATGAGCATGAGGCCAGATCAGATGAGACTTATTTTTCGGAGCGAGATACTCACGTTAGAGTTCACCCAATCCTGCAATTTACAATTGATGATATTTGGAGTTATATCAGGATGTTTAATGTGCCTTACGTCGATCTTTATGACAAGGGTTATAAGTCATTAGGAGAGCAACCATTTACAAATCCGGTTAATGATCCTAATGCTGATGAAAGAGCTGGTAGAGATGCTACTAAAGAAAGAGTTATGAAGAGATTAAGAGACTTAGGTTATTGGTAAAAAAATGACGAAACATATTTATCTGGTTTCTATAGATGCACTTAGGTTTGATTGTGTTCCCTATCAAGAAGATAAAAGTTTTTTAAAGAAAAATAGAGTTTCAAAATATCTTAAGACTCCAACTCTAAATAAGTTAGTAAAAAAAACTCTTAATTTCACTCAAGCAACAACAGCTGCTCCTTATACTTCTGCATCTCATGCAAGTGTTTTTACTGGTCTTTATCCTCCAAATCATGGAGTAAGAGCTCTCTTAAGTCCTCAGGATCAGAGTTTAAAAAAGAATATTCTGACCTTAGCAGAAGTTCTAGCAGCTGAGGGTTATGAAACTGTTTATGCTTCAGATGAAGAAACGATGACTCGCCCTTTAGGAATTGATCGAGGCTTTGATCATTATTTTGCCAATGATGATGAAGCTTTATTTAAATTTATTAAGAAAAATAAAGATAAAAAATTATTAATTTTCAAACATTTTTTTGATGTTCATGATCCTTATTTATTAACTAGGTACTCAAAGAAAAAAACAGTTAATCAAGATTTGGAAAAATTGTTGTCTGAGTTAGCTAAGAAAAGGGATATAGATCTAAGTAAAGATAAATCTTTGTACGAAAAATGGCGCAGTATTTATGGAGGAGAAAAAAATAATGTCAAAGAACTTCTACCCCTTTACTTGAAGGGAATCTCTAAGTTTGATCAGGGTAGATTTAAAGATTTCATCTCTTCTCTAGAGGAAATGGATGAGTTCAAAGAAGGGTTGTTTTTCTTTTTTGCTGATCATGGAGAAGGTCGTTGTGATAGTAATAACTTGGACTTCTTTGCGCATGGAGGAGAGTTATTTGATGAAGTAATGAGAGTGCCGCTTTTTGTTTATCATAATTCACTAGCAAACGAAATTTCAGATAAGCAAGTTTCTCTAGTGGATATCTTCCCAACAGTAATTGATTTAGTCTTTGATGAGCAACCATTCTTTTACCCAAAGTATGACTTAGATGGGATCTCGTTATTAGATAAAGATAAGAAACATCAATTTACTTATTGTGAAATGTGGCGATCTAATAAGGAGCACCCTCAGGACTATCCGACTAATGATAATTGGATTTTATGCCAAAGAGCTATCAGAACACCTAAACATAAATTCATATTTAATGGTCAAGCTGAAAAGCTTTTAAATATCAGCAGTCAGGAGATTGTTCAAAAAGACTTAGAGCGTTATTTAGCTTGCAGGTTTTCAAATGAAGAAAAGAAATTTGAAAACTCACAAGATCTTTTAAAAGAAGTAAACCAGCTTTTAAATGATCAGCAGTTAGTTTTGACTAAATATACTGATTTAGTTAACGACAAGCATGAAGAACATCCAATAGATTTAATTAAACAAGGTAGCCTTAAGGATAGAGTTCTTTGTAGTTACTTTTTAGATCTACTATTTTCTATTGAGAAGCCAAATATCAATTTAGAACTATCCTTAGATATTCCATATTTAAAACTATTAGAAAAAGCTATCTTAAATACAAGAAAACAAACTTTAAAGAAACAAATTATTAAAAAATTAATCATTCCTAAAATATGAAAGATAAACTCAAGCTCCTAATGCAAAATAGAGATCCTCTGCTTTGGCCAGGTGGAGATGTGGTAGCTGTTAATGGTTTTTCTAAGGCATTGAAAAAAGTTGGTGTAAACATAGTTCAAGAGCATGATTACTCTGTCCCTGCAGATGAATTTGATGTAGTAATGTCATGGAGTATTAACTATCCATGGGTTTTAAGTCACTTAATTAATGCCAAATTAGCTGGCAAACCATTTATTGTGTTTGCACTCAGCACCAATGTTAATGACAAAAATTTTCAAAAATTAATAATAGACTATGCTGATGGTATTATTTTCTTATCCCCAAGTGAAAAAGCTACTGTTTCTAAGTATCTAGATAAAAAGATTCCTGAAAAAAAGTCATTTTATGTTGAAGTAGGAGTAAGTAATTATTTCTCATCTTCTAAAACTACTGGTAAAAAAGGGGTTTTGTGTGTGGGTCGAATTGAGGAGCGTAAAAATCAATTAAATCTAGTTAAAGCTTGTGTAAAGTTAAATTTACCTCTAAAAGTTGTTGGACATATCGCTGATGAAGGATACTACTCTCAGTGCCTACAGGCAGCTGAAGGTTATGAAAATATAGAATTTATTCCATATGTTTCCAACTCTGAATTAAAAGAGCTTTATATTAAGAGCAAAGTTGTAGCCAACGTGGCTACATTTGAGCCTTGGGGATTAACTATTAGAGAAGCAGGACTAGCAAATTGCAATATTTTGATGACTAATAAAACCTATGTAAAAGGAGATTATCCACAAGTCTGGTGGGTTGACCCTAAAAGTGTTGATAATATTTCACAGCAGCTTGAGATTGCATATAAAGCAAAAAACACACAAGCTCTAAAGAAATATGTTGCTGATGAGTATAGTTGGGATAACCAGTCTAGAAAGTTGAAGAAAGCTTTGGAGAAAACTATGAAAAATAAGAGTGTTGATTTAAAGCTGGTTGATTGGAAAAAACTTGCACAGGAATTAAATGGTTTTGTAGATGGTCTGAATAAAGATTTGGGAGAAAAGAATCTGTTAATTCCTGAGCTAGATAAGGCTAATAAATCTAAACAGCTTGCGATTGAAGAATTCCAGAAATCTAATCATGAAAAACAATTAGCGATTGAAGAGTTAAGGAAAAATGAAAAAGAAAATCAAGAGAGAATCCACATCTTTGAGAAAGAAATGATTGCTTTCAAGAAATATAAAGAAAGTTTTTGGTACAAGATATATCTTTACTTTAATAAAAAAGACAGTACCATAGAAAAATAATTATGAGTAAAAAAATAGCAATTCTAACCGAAAGACTTAAGACTGGTTTTGGAGTGGATCTAGTAGTTGATGAGCAAGCTAAACGCCTTTCAAAAAAAAATCAGCTAACAGTTTTTGCAATTGATCAAGAAGAAGATTTTATCTCTAAAGCATCGTACCCAGTAGCTAGACTCTGGATTCCCTTATTCTTTAATCCCCTAGTACAAGATTGGAAATCATTTAGATCTTTTAAGAAACATAAGCACTTACTAGAAAAATATGATGTTTTTTTAATTCATACTCCAACTTTTAATCCTTGGATTCCGTTGTTAAAGAAAATGGGTAAAAAAGTCATAGTTTGTTACTATGGAAACTCTCCAAGCTATGGATATCAAGGTTTAAAGAAATACCGTCAACAAGCTTTAAACACAATGGAAAATTTATTTTATTTTCGTTTTGCAGACAAGGTAATCTCAATCTCTAGTTTTTTAAGGGAGAGCTTACCATTAAAAATAAGAAATAAGACATTGGTTAGTCATTTGAGTGGAGATCATCTCAAAAAACTAACTAGTTCTCTCTCCCCTTCTATATTAAAAAGTATTCAGGATAAGTTTTTTATAAATCCCAAGAAGGATCTTCTTATTACTTATATTGGAAGACTTGATTATAGAAATAATCCTTATAAAAACACTCAAGAAATTATTCAATTAAAGAAGAAATTGAAAGCCAAAACTAAAAAGAACGTCAAGGTTTTTACAATTGGTTTTCCGGAAAATGGAATTGAGAAAGAGCTTTATAAAGAAGGGGTCCTGGTTGCACCAAGAGTCTCTGCCAGAGATTTAGTAGCAATATTAAAAACTTCTTATTTGTTAATCTCACCATCAAGGTGGGAAGGATTCAACTTGCCATTAATTGAGGCTCAGACTTTAGGAATTCCTGTTATTGCTTATAAATTAGGAGCTCATCCAGAAGTTGTGAATCATGGTAAATCAGGCTTCTTAGTTGATTCTTTTAGAGGCTTTAAAAACAAAGTTAAATTCTTAATAGAAAATCCCAAAGAACGAGATAAAATGTCAGAAGAAGCAATTAAGTTTTCTAAAAAATTCACTTGGAATAAAAATGTTTCTAGACTGGAGTCTTATCTATGAAAAAGAATAAACCTAAATTAGAGATATCTATTGTTATTGTTAACTACAATGGAAAAAAGTTTATCAAAAAATTGTTTGAGTCTATTAAAAATCAAAACTTTAAAGATTACGAAATTATTTTCCATGATAATGCTTCTGCTGATGGTAGTGTTGAGTATTTAAAAAAGAATTATTTAACTAAAAAGCCTTTTTCTGAAAATACTATTTTAATTCAATCAACTCGCAACACTGGTTTTGCAGAAGGAAATAACATTGCTATCAAACAAGCTAGTGGGAAATACGTCTTCTTCTTAAACACTGACACGACTTTAGAAAAGGATACGCTAAACAAACTTTATAAAGTAATTGAGAAAGATCCTCTTATTGCTGGAGTAACTCCAAAAGTTTATTTATCAAGATTCTTGCCTTTGAGAGTTTTTGACAGTGTTGGAATGTGTATGGATCATAATGGTTCTCCTTATAATAAGGGAATTGGGCAGCTTGATTTAGGTCAATATGATCAAGAAGAAGAACTAATGGGTATTTGTTTTGCAGCTTGTTTAGTAAGAAAAGATATATTTTGGGAGCTAGATGGCTTAGATGAGGATTACTTTGCTTACTTCGAAGATGTAGATTGGTGTTTTAGAGCTAGAAAGCATGGTTACAAGTTCTTTTCTGTGCCTGATTCAATTGTTAATCACTTGCATTCTGGAACTACTAGCACTCTTTCTTATGCTTGGAAGTATAAACAGATTTTTCAAAATTATCTAAGAACAGTAGTTAAAGATTTTGGAAAAAACAACCTTTTGAGGATAGTTCTTCTTAAGAACAGAGATTTAGTTAAAGAGCTTTTTAATAAGAATCATGAAGATCACCTTAAGAAAACCATTAAAGAAGTTCTTTGGAGGTTTTGGACACACGATCTTTTTGCTTACTTTTTTAAAAGATCACACGTTAGAAAGAATTTCATTCCTGATATTACAGATGAAAGTATTTTTAGTTATTCATTCAATGAGCCCTCGAGTTTTTTTGATCCAATAACTTATGAACCTAAGATTAATTTGGCAATGATTGACTTTATTGTTTACAAGAGAAATCATCATAGTCCTAATAAAAAAATGATTAAGGCCTGGGAAGATTTAAAAGATACAAGATATGCTGCTGAATCATTAAAAGATTGGGTTAAAAAGTTTGAAAAATTCGTAATTAAGTATTTAGAATCCAAAATTTCTAAAAAAGAACTAAGTACGATTTCTAAAAAATTAGTTTCATCTTTGGAGTAGTTACCAAGTTTTTTTAGAAGGTGAAGTAATTAATTTAATTCTTCCTTTAAACTCTGGGTTTGTTTTTATTTGATGAATTTGAGGGGAATTATAGAAACTTGGTAAGTGTGACAGGTTGATAGCACATACTTCATAGCAATCTTGCATTGATACTAGTGGTTGGATATCATTTTGGATTGAAAGTAAAACGTTTTTCAAAAATGTGCCACTGCTGGGCTCAAAAACCAAGATAATATCTTCACTATTTACGGTGTTATTCTCTAAGTATCTATTTAGCTCATTAATTGATGAAGAGTCTCTAATCACATTGATTTCAATTTTAGAAATTTTCCCACCCTCTGAAGTGGGAATATAACCCAAATTAGTATTTAATAAGGTTTCTTGGAATCCTGATGGTAGGAGATTATTTTTAAAAAAGTTCCCTGTCTCATTATCGATTTTTTCAAGAATTAAAAAGTTGTCTATTTTCTCTATTGGTTGGAAGTTTGATAATAAATAGGAGTGAAGCCTGCTGGCTCTAAGGTAGTAAGGTACCCCATCCATAGCTAGATCGTTCATGTTGTAAATAATAAAATCAATATTGTTTTCTTTTATGTATTTAATAGTTCTTTTTTGAGCAAATAATGGGGATCCATCATATGCGTTCAAGAAAGGTGATGTTTTTTGGTTGAAGAGTGTGTAGAAAATAGGGTCAGTGGGAAAAGGAAAAACTTCTGTTGAAGAAGAATAGCTATCTTTATTTTTGATATATCTTATTACATTAAGGAACGATTCATTAATATTCGTTAAGTTTGAGTTGCACTCGTAATTTTTGAGGTTATCTGTAATTTCATCAGGTAGTGATAGCAATTGCTGATAGTAGTTGTTAAAAAATTTTAGAGTATAAACCTGAAGATTAAATGAGTAAGTGAATATTAATAATGAAAAATAGAAAAATAATCCTATTTGAATTTTTGTTATTTTTTTATTCCGCAAATAATCAAGCAGCTCACTTATTATGATAAAGACCAGTAACAAAGCAATGTATATTAACCCTAAAGATATCGGTCTAAGGATATTTTTTAATTCGAAAAAAACTAGTGGAACTAATACCGATATATATGAGTATATTAAGGTTTTATTTTTATTGTTCTTAAGTAACTTATGGAGTAATGAGGTTAATCCAGCAACAATGCTTACTAAAATAAATATGTTTTCTTTAAATCTTAGATGGGGTAAAAAAGGAATCTTAGCGTAGCCACCCATACCAGATAGTTCGATAACAGATTTGAAGTAATCAAAAAGAGCCTGATGATTATTGAGATAAATAAACATCGGAAGTAATCCAAGTAAAAAACCCAATGAATAAATTAGTCCTATTTTTATATATCTAGTACAGAGTTTTTTTATATTCAGATTTTTTTTAATTCTTAGGAGTAAATCAGTAACTATCATAATAAAAGCTAGAATGGACAAGGTAATTCCCTGATCAGTCATCAAAGAAAGAATGATTCCATTTATTACTCCTAGTAACAGAGAATATTTGCTAAATTTATTTTTAACGAAAAAATAAGAGAAAAATAATCCTATTAATACACTAGTTGAGTAGCGATTGAAGAATATCTGACCAGTGAATTCGCTAATTGTCAGTAAAACTATCAAGAAAGCTGGAATTGAGAGATAGTATCTCTTTAATATTATCTTGAGCCAAAAAAATAAAATTATTAGTAAAAATGGGGTTAAAAGTGAGTATAGGAAAAAGAAGAAATTACTGCTTTCTCTAAATAATGAAAGAAAGCCATAGGGGTGAAAGAAATCTTTATATGGAACATCTCCATTTTGAGCTGCAAAATTCCAGGTCAGAAAGTTCTGTGAGTCAAAATCAATTTTAGTTGTTTTATTGCAAAGAGATGAAAGGGGTTGATAATAAAAAGCTGACAACAGGATAAATAAACCAACGATCGATAGTATGTTTAATAGCTTTTTTTTCATTTTCCAATTTTTTTAATAAATGTATCTGTAGCTACTAAGATAAAGGGCGTAATAAAAATAGAAAAAACAATAAGATTTTCAAAAGAAACAGAGTATCCAAAGTAGTTGACTGAAGATAATATTTTTTCTTGACCAATTGCTTGTTTTAAAAAGTTTTCAGCATAAAAATCCTGATTGATTATTAAGTTAATAATTGATCCCATCCACAAAGCTGTAATTATTAAACTTAAAGAACTAAAGTTCCAACTTGAAAACAGAAAAGCAAAAGGCAATAGTATTAAAAAAATTAAAAGATACAAAGTATATTTTTGTATCTTTTTAAAATTGATTTGATTTGATTCGGCGGGTTGATAAATCTCAAAAGAATCTGTAAAAAGGATGGGGTCATTATTCAGAGGACTAACTACAATAGCTTCTTCGTTATTATCAATTTTCTTAGTACAGTTTACGCAAGACCAAGAATCTATCTCTTCTAAGGAGAGCATTCTTTTTATCCCTTGGTAAGAAATCTCAAATTCTTTAATTGAAACGTTTGTTTTTTGAGCACATGGATCAAATCTAAAGTATAAGACTGGTGAAACTAAATTTGCTTGATATTGGTTGAAATCTTGATTATTAATTACTGAAATTTGTCGGTTGTTAGTTTGGTCAAGAGAAAGACTCTTTGAAGAATTAAAAAATAGCTCAGCTTTTTCACATCCTGGAGCTTTCATTAGAAAACTCAAGTTTGTTTCAGGAAGAGATTTGCCAAAAAAAAGAAATGCTAGAAATGTTATTATTAATGTTATTAAGTAATAGTTAAAATAGTGTTTAAGACTGATCTTCTTTTTAGACACATGGATATTATAAATAATGAAAAACAATAAAAATACCTCAACATTAAAAAGAATTGAAGGCGGTTTAGCCATTGATGATCGTGGTCAACTGCGATTTGTGAATGATTTTGATTTCCAAGGAGTCAAGAGATTCTACCAAGTAGAAAACCACCAAATAGGGGTGATTAGAGCCTTCCATGGACATTTAAAAGAAGCTAAATATGTGTATGTGGCTAAGGGATCAATCATTTTGTGTGCAGTCCCATTTAGTGATAAGAAAAACCCTGATAAAAAAACAGTTGTTGAAAGACATATCTTGTCAGCAAAAAAGCCAGGGATTATTTATATCCCTGCTGGTTATGCCAATGGCTTTAAAGCTTTAGAAGAAGACACAGCGGTAATCTTCTTCTCCACCGCAGATATGAAAGAAACCCAAGGAGATGACTATAGATTTTCTCATGACTATTGGGGAAATGAAATTTGGGAAGTAGAAAATAGATAGGAGATTTCATGAAAGTTTTAGTTTTAGGATCAACTGGAATGTTGGGCTCAATGGTTTTTGATTACTTGAGCAAAAACTCAGAGTTAGAAGTTGAAGCAACTTCAAGATTAAAATCTGATGACGACAAGAAGTACTTTGATGTTTTAGAGTTTCTTCAAGATTCCTCAACCAGTGATTTCTTGAAGGCATACAATTATATTATTAATTGTATTGGCATTATCAAACCACATTGTAAAGATGACGACCCTGAAGGAGTAAAAACGGCTATTCAAGTGAATTCTCTTTTCCCACATAAATTATCAGAGTTTTTAAAAAACTCTCAAACTAAAGTAATACAGATTGCTACTGATTGTGTTTATTCAGGTAAAGCTGGTAAGTATACTGAAGATGTTCTTCATGATGCTTTAGATGTTTATGGAAAATCTAAAAGCTTGGGTGAAGTACAAGGTGACAATTTACTTAATATTCGCTGCTCTATTATTGGGCCAGAAATAAAAGGGCACTTAAGCTTGTTAGATTGGTTTTTAAGTCAACCTGATGATGCTGAGCTGAAAGGTTTTGCTCATCACCATTGGAATGGTGTCACGACCCTTCAGTTTGCTCAGCTTTGTGAGCAGATAATAATAGATAGTGATTTTGATGAGTTAATTAAATCTAGTTATCTCCACCATTTTTTACCAAATACGACAGTTAATAAATATGAGCTATTAAAAATATTTGCTGAAGTTTTTGGAAAAAAATACAAAATAGAAAAAGTGGATGATATCGGAGCTCCTGTCGATCGAACTATTGCTAGTAATCACAGCCTTTTATCCCCTCAAAACGAAGTTGAGATGAAGACTGCTATTTCTGAATTAAAAAAGTATATGGATTAAAACTAAAGGACTAAAGATGAAGAAAAAAATTGCATTTATTCTAGGAATTAGACCAGACATTATCAGAGCTTCTCTGATTGTTAATCATCTAAAAAAAGAAAAAGAAATTGAAACTGTTTTTATTTGGTCTGGACAACACTACTCAGATAATCTTAAAGATATCTTTTTCAGAGAGTTAGATGTAGTTAGACCTGATGTGGAATTGGGTTGTGGTGGTGATAACGATGCAGAAATAGTTTCATCTTTAATATCAAGTCTTTATCCAGTGCTAGAGGAAATAAAACCAGATGTAGTAGTTTACTTAGGTGATACAAATACTGTGGTCAGTTGTGTTGCTGCTGCAATGAATAATATTCCAATTGTTCATATTGAAGGCTGTATGAGATCTTATGATTGGCGAATGCCTGAAGAAAAATACAGAACCTTAATTGATCATCAATCTGATTTAATTTATGCATATTTTGATGAGTATAAGGAACAAGGAATCAGAGAAGGAATTAATCCAAATAACATTGTGGTCGTGGGCAACCCAATAGTTGATATTTTAAATACTTTTTACTTCGATAAAAAAGAAAAATTTGAAAAACTAGCAAATAAGGCATTCTTTAGTGAAAGAGGTCTTAAAAAAGATGAATACTATTTGATGACCTCTCACCGTCGAGAAAATGTTCACAACCAGGTTTCTTTAAAATCTATTCTATCTTTAGCTGAGGCTGCAAGTTATCCAGTCTACTTTCCAGCTAGTTATCGCACACAAAAAGTAATTAAAGAAATGAATTTAAAATTACCAAAAAATCTGATTATGGTCGATCCAATTGGATATCAGGAATTTGTGATATTAATGGCAAATGCCAGAGGTGTTTTAACAGACTCTGGAACAGTTGTTGAAGAAACCTGCATTTTACAAGTTCCCTCTGTTCAAATGAGAAGATCAACTGAGAGACCTCAAGTATACGATGCTCGCTCAAGTGTGAAGTTTGACCCTTCAAGACCAGATGAATATCCAGTTCAAGAGGTTTTAAGTAAGTTAGAAGAGCTATATGGAACTTCTTGGGAGCATAATCTTGGTGATGGAAAGACATCACTGAAAATAGCTAACGATTTAATCGATAGAGTTAAAAATGATCGATTAAATGGTCACTTGCCGGAAAACTATCATCTACCAATAGAAAGATCCTATCGTGAGGACGAGCTCTAAAAATAAGAAGACATCCTTAGCCATAATTATTCCCATGTACAACGAAGAAGTTGGTGCTGAACGTTGTATTAAAACAGTTATTCTAGAAATAAAAAAATTAAGTGTTCCTACTCAGTTAATTGTAGTTAATGATGGAAGTAGAGATAGAACTAGACAAATTCTAGAGAGAATGTCAAAAACTTATAAGAAAGATTTGGTAGTAGTAAACCACCTCCAAAATAAAGGCTATGGTGCCGGCCTTCAAACTGGAATTAAAAAGTCTTATCAAATGGGGTTTGAGTTCTGCATTTTTATGGATTCTGATTTAACTAATCATCCTTCTTTTTTACAAAACTTCGTAGACTTAATAGATAGTGGATACGATTGTGTCAAAGCCTCTCGCTATACAAAAGGAGGAAAGATGGAAGGGGTTCCTTTCTATCGTCAGATCATCTCTAGGACTGGAAATCTGATAGCTTCCTCCCTCTTTGGAATGGGAATCAAAGATTGTACTAATGGTTTTAGAATGGTCAGGCTTGAGTTGCTTAAAGATATTAGATTTAAAGAAAATAACTTTTCTATCATCATGGAAGAACTTTATTTACTAAAAAAGAAGAATGCAAAAATAACTGAGATTCCTAATACCCTGACTTCTAGGATTGATACTGAAACCAGTTTTCAATATACGCCTCAAATTTTTTGGGATTATTTTAAGTATGCACTTAAAGCCAGTTTGATATAGAATGAAGATATGAATAAATTTAAAAATTATGTTAAAAAAATTGTCCTTAACCCTATTAGAGCCAGAGTTGCTTACGACTTTGTAATTTCATTTTTTAGTGTATTAGCGTTATTAGTAGTTTTTAGTTTATTTAGTATAGATACAGGTATTAAATGGCATTTTATAATTTTATATCCATTCTTTTTTGTGGGTTTAAACTTTATTTATGGTATTTATGGTCGAATCAAAACAGCTTCTGTAATCCTTAAGTCAATATCTCTTGCTTCAGTTATAGCTGTTATTTTTGTTATATATTTATTATCATTTGATCTGGCTTCTCCACTTATAGTAATGACTTCAGTTTTTGTTTTGTTGCTGTCAATTCTTCCCAGGGCCTTCTTTAATTACCCAGTTTATAACCGTAAAGAAAAATACATTTCTACTATCATGAGTGATAAATTACCTATCTTAGTAGTTGGTGGAGGTGGATATATTGGCTCTCATTTAGTTGAACAGTTATTGAATAAAAATTATAAAGTCAGAGTCTTTGATAAGTTTGTTTATGGAAGAGAAGTTCTAGACGATCTAGCCAGTAATCCTAATTTAGAAATAATAGAAGGAGATATCAGTGATCTTTATGCTCTAACTCTAGCATTAAGAGATACTCAAGCTGTCGTTCACTTAGCAGGATTGGTGGGAGACCCAGCTAGTTCTATTGACCCTAAGCTAACTCAACACTTTAATATTGTATCTACTAGGATGCTAATCGAGTCTGTTAAGGCCCTAAAAATCCCCAAGTTTATTTTCGCCTCAAGTTGTAGCGTTTATGGAGCTTCAGAAAAACAAGTTAATGAAACTAGTGATCTCAACCCAGTCTCTTTATATGCAGAAACAAAGATTGACTCTGAGAATGAAATTCTACAAACTCAAAGTGATAACTTTCACCCCACAATTTTAAGATTTGCTACTGTATTTGGACACTCTAGAAGACCTAGGTTTGATTTGGTCACCAACCTTTTTACGGCTCAAGCATATAATAATGGGAAAATAACTGTCTTGGGTAGTAACCAATGGCGACCATTAATTCATGTTTCTGACATTGCTAGAGCAATAGTTAAAGTGATTGATGCTCCTGCAGAGAAGGTAAGCAGACAGGTTTTCAATGTCGGTGATGACGATCTTAATATTACTATTGGTGGCTTAGCTGAGTTAGTTGCTCAAGAAGTAAGAACTGATAAATCTGGTAATGAAGTTAAGATTACTATTAATGATGACATTGATGATCCTCGAAATTATCGAGTCTCTTTTGATAAAATTAAAAACACCTTGGGATTTAAAGCAAAAACCAACTTTAAAATGGGAATTGAAGAGATTGCCAGTGGTTTTAAGAACAAAGTATATAAAAAACCATATACTGACCCTGTTTACAGTAACTTTCAAATGACAAAACTGATTAAAGATGAGTTCTATTCTCAAGGTTATAGAAAAACTCATTTCTCAATTCTACCTGAGTAGTAAAATGAAAAAACAAATCACTGCCATCATCCCTACTCTTTCCAATACGACTGGTCTAAAAAAAACAGTTTCTTGGCTTAAAGCTAATAAATACTCTGTAGTAATTATTGATAATAAGCCCACTCCTCAAAAACAGAAATTCTGCAAGAAGATGAAGGCCTTATATTTTCCTCAGCTTAAAAACACAGGCTTTGCTGCCGCTATTAATTTAGGATTTAAACAAGTCAAAACCCCTTGGACCCTAATATTGAATGATGATATTGAATTTACAGAGGAAAGAACATTGGAGAAAATGATTGGAGTAGCAAGTGAGAATAACTGGGAAGCAATTTCTCCAGTCTTACAAAAACCGTCTGGAGAAATAGAAAATTTAGGTTATACGGTTTTGCCAAAAGGCAAAATTAAACTCAATAATAATCCTAATAAGAAAAATTTAGATGGAATTACAGCAGCTTGTCTATTAATTAAAACAGATATTTTCAAAAAAATAGAAGGCTTTGATGAACGATTTTTTGCTTATCTAGAAGATGTGGATCTATTCTTACGCTTAAAGAAAGCAGGACATGGTTTTGGCATCGCTAATAAGGTTAGAGTAGTTCATAACCACATGACAACTAGCAGTAAGATGGGAAACTTCAAAGCCAAGATGGATCTTCGCAATTGGTGTTTTCTAATTATTAAGAATTGGGATAAAACCCAGCTTTTTAATAATCTAGAATCAATCTTCTGGGAAAGACTTAAGAATTTATCTGGATACTGTCGAGTTACACACCAAATCTATCAATGGAAATCAATTTTTATCATCCCTAAAGATTTAGCTTTAATTATGTTTGATCTAATTAGGTTTTGCTTTAGGCCCTAAAAAGGCAAATCAATTCGACAGTGATCAGCGACCATAAAACTATAAACAGGGACTCTCTCTCTGGTTTGTCTGATCTCAGTATGGCTACCAATCATCGAAGCCTCAATCTTACCCTTAACATCTACCAAATGAACATCTGGTAAAAGGATACTGTACTCAACCTTGGCATTAACTATCTCAGAGTCATCACCAATGGCTGTATAAGGTCCAATGTAGCTGTTTCTGATCTCTACATTCTCACCAATAATAGCTGGGCCAACAATGTGACTATTAATTACTTTAGATCCTTTACCCAAGACTACCCCATCTGCTACTTTGCTGTCTTTATCAACTTTACCTTTTATTTCAGTTCTTTTATTTAAATCCATTAAGAGGCGATTAGTTTCTAAAGAGTCATCGAATTTACCTGGATCTCTCCATTCTCCCTCAAGCTCAGCGACTTCAACTTTATAGTTCTTTTTGAGCATATAGTTATAGAGATCAACAATCTCTAGTTCCCCTCTGGGAGAAGGCTTGATAGCGTCTTTGCCTTTAAAGGCTTCAAAAACTTTTGGACCGAACATATATAGTCCTGGAATACCAAAACGATTTGGTGGTGTCTCTGGTTTTTCTACAACTTGAACTAAATTTCCTTCCTCATCAAAGAAAGGCACCCCCAAGCGGTAGTTTTCATGATGTTCAATCATGGTGAGCATTGCATCAGCTTTGCTCTTTTTAAACTTATTGAAAGGTCGCTTGATGCCTTGAGTAAAGATATTATCTCCTAAATGATATACAAAAGAGTCGCCATCAATAAACTTTTCTGAAATCTTAACCACATGAGCTAATCCTAGGGCTACTGGTTGGTCAATATAAGTAACTTTTACTCCCCAATCAGAGCCATCTCCAATTAATTTTTCAATATCTGGTTTAGTATCATTCACAATAATTCCAATTTCCTTAATCCCTAAAGAAACAATATCTTCAAAGGGATAAAGTAATAAAGGCTTATTGGCAATTGGCAACATGTGCTTGTTAGAAGTAAAGGTCAAAGGATAAAGTCTAGTTCCTTTACCTCCAGCGGCGATAATAGCTTTCATTTATAAAGCTCCTTTCAGGTTTTTACTCAATAAGAATACATCAAATACACTTAAAACTCCAGTTAAAATTAAAACTATCAGTCTAGCAGCCAAGATAACCCCTGCTGCTCCAATTAATCCAAACTCTGGAACAATTAACATATTGCCTATAGTAACCACTAGAATTTGGATAATACCTGTTAATGAAAAATACCAATATTTATTTCCTGAATAATAAATAGCAGTTAGAGGAATTGTTGCTGCATAAGAAATTCCAGCTGCCATCATGATCATCAGTGCTTTACTACCAGACAAATAATCAGCTCCTAAAGTAGTTTTTAATAAAAAGTCATTAAAAGGAAGGTAAATTATAAAAATAGAACAAATTAGGATCATAAATAGGAATGCTTTTTTGAAATATTCTTTTTTCTCTTTAGAATCACTATATTTAGCAACTCTTGGAAATAAAGCCTGAGAAAGATACGTTCCTCCTAAAATAACAAATAGAGAGATCCTTGATATCCCTCCAAAAATACCTGTTTCGAAATCTGTCATCATACCTCTTAATTGTAAGATGCTTATATTTTCCATTACTCCCACAGCAATTACTCCAATAGCTGAGTGAGTAATAAATTGGTTGGCTTGATTGGGAATATTTTGAAAGAAATACTTGGTTTTTAGTTTAACCCAGTTTGGTAAAAGAAATATTCCAAATAGAATACTTACTAATGGAGACAAGCTGTAAGAGAGAAAACTCCCCATAGTATTTGAGAATCCCCACCACAGACTTACCATCGCTAAACTAAGCTTAGTGATTGCTTGTATGATATTCATCAAAGATGATTTTGCAATTGATTCTAATGACAAGAATAAGTGAGAGATATGTTCATAAACTGCAATTACCAAAGTAAGAAGAATAGCCCCATAAACGATACTTGGTTGAGCAGAGTATCCTTTTTTAAAAGCAAAAAAAGCTATTAAGCAAGCTACTACCAATATTAGTAAAGAAAGCCTTATTCTCCAGTAACTCACTATAGAAAAAAAACTATTTTTTTCTTGATTTTTACTTTTAATAGGAATAAATTTTAATAAAGCTTGAGTTGATCCTAGATCAGTCAATCTAACTAATATAAATATAATTGAGGCACCAACACTGAACTCACCAAATTTTGCAGGGCCTAAAATTCTTGAAAAAATTATTAGAGATATGGCAGCAATTAGTGTAGCAAAGAGATTAGTGCCTACAAAAAACACAGATTTTTTTAGACCTTCTGAAGAAATGGTTTCTTTAATTATTTTATTCATTATCTAATTATTAGGAATTAGCCCACTTCTTAAGAAAGTAATCAACTGTCTTTTTCAGTCCCACTTTAAGATCAACTTTGTGTTTCCACATCAACAGCTCTCTTGCCTTGCTAGCATCAGCATAAAGTTTGAGCGGGTCTCCAGGTCTGGGTGGATGATTTTTAATCACAGCTTTTTTATTCATTGCTTCTTCAATAGCAGTCACAATATCTGTCACTGAGCTGGGTTTCTCTGTAGACAGATTCATATAGTGATACTTTTGAGGCTCTTTTTTAATTAAATCTAAAGTTTTTAAATGAGCATCAACGATATCATCAATATAAATATAATCTCTTAAATGAGAGCCATCACCCCAAACTGTAACCTCCTTAGTGTTAAATATCTGCTCAATAAACCTAGGAATGGCATGTGTTTCTGGTTCATGATCTTCACCTGGCCCATATAAGTTAAAATAACGAAGTGCCACTCCAGTGAACCCATGTGCCTCAACATATGATTTGAGTAGGCCTTCCATTGCTAACTTTGTCATTCCATATGGATTAATAGGAATAGTTCTATCATCTTCTTTGATCGGAACTTGGATCGGCTCACCGTAAATAGCAGCACTGGATGAAAAAACGAACGTTTTTACCCCATTTAAACGCATTGCCTCAAGAACACTGAGAGTGCCATTGATATTGTAATCGATATATTTATCGGGTTTTTCTACAGATTCTCCCGCTTCAATTAATGAGGCCAAATGAAAAACAACTTCTGCATCTTTAATTAGTTCAATCATTCTTTCTTTATCGCGTACATCAGCAATGATCGTTTCAAATTCTGGATTTTCTTTGAGATCAATAATCTTAATTTCATGACCTGAATTAACTAAGGCTCTACACAAATGCTTTCCTAGAAAACCAGCTCCACCGGTGACAATTATTTTCATAATAAATATTCCTTAAGCTACCCAATATCCTTGAATAAAGAGTATTGTATTAAAAATTAGTAATAAAGTCGAAAGCCCAAGCCACAAATACTTAGCTATTGGTCTATCCTTGAGTATTTTGGTTATTAATAACAGAACTGAAAAACTAACTAAAAAATATCTGGGCATACTTGAAAATGTTCCTGTTAAGGTTGGAAGTAAAAATACAAGAGCACTAAAGACAACATAAGATTTTCTGACTCTAAACCAAGAAAAGATAATTCCTATTAAGCCCAGAGTGCCAAAGATGAATTCCTGAAGATAAGCAAAGTACTTAAGATCAAAAGGCCTAGCTGTCCATAATATCTTGATATATCTCCAAACAACCTGCGGATAAAGAATTAATGATTCCTGTCTCCCTCCTCCAAACTCAGATTGGACGTGATAGAAGTAGAGAGGATCATTGAAATTCTTATTTAAATAAAACATGTAGCTGAGTAAGCCAACTCCCCCTAGGGAGATAAAGAAGATTTCTTTTTTATAAGTTTTAATAAATTGACGCCATAAACAACAACTAGGGCTATCGTTTGCCTTTTCTTGAGCCATTTTTTGTATCCATAGTTCTACTAACAAAGCAGGAATTAAAAATATTCCAACCAGTCTTGTTGCTGAAGCCAAAGCTGCAAATAGTCCAGCTTTTAACCACCTGCCTTTACGAGCACTTAAAAAAGAAACTAAAACCAGTAGCAAGAACAAGGCTTCTGAATACATAGCTGCAAAAAAGAAGGCCGTAGGAAATAAAAATAATACATGAACTCCTAAATTGTTATCTTTAAATCTTAGTTCTAAATTTGATATTTTTTTCCATACCTTAAGTAGTAAAAATCCAAGAATAAAATTTAGTAATAAACCAATCAAGATAGGATCTATAGAAAGAAATTCTAGTTTTTTGATAAATAACGGGAAGAGAGGAAAGAAAGCCTGTATTAATCCAGTTTCTTTGTAACCTTTCTCTATTATTGTTAAGTAATGGACACCATCAAAATTGGCCCAGGAGTAAATAAAGTCTGGCAAACCAGAATTAGCTAAAATTGAGTTGGCATAAGGAAAACTGGGGTCATATGTCAATAATAAAGGAGCAGAGATGGTGATGAAGAACAAAAGAATCTTCCAATTCAAATAGAAATTAATATCAGCACCAACTGTTTTTTTAAATATTAAAGTAAGAGCAAATAAAAGCCCAACTATAGAGATCAAGTTCCCTATCATTCGGGGCCAAGTTTTTTGAGAGAAATTAGTTCTAATTTCATATTCACCTGGTTCATCTATGTTATAAGAGATTCTACCCTGAATTTGATCATTATTAATATAATCAACTCGATTGTGGTTGCCATTACTAGATACAACGGTTTCCCAACCCGCAAAACTCATAGTTGGTTCAGCTATAGTAACAGGTGTAAAACCATTTAGGTAATAGCTTCGTTTAGATCCTGTCCAGTAATCAATTCTTATTTCACCCTCACCTTGAATAATCTGTGGTGTTGGTTGCCAATCCCAGATCTCTTTATAAGTAAATTCTTTGGGTAAGTTCTCATTATTAGTGGTTGTACTCTGGCTAAAGGCATCATAGTCAATATTTGTTCGATGAAAATAATCAACTGGTTTTAATCTTAGAAAGGAAGAAACTTGAAAAATTAATAGAAATATTAATATTGCTTTAAGCTCCTTCCCCATCTTAGTCCAAGACAGGGCAGCTATTCCAGAAATGAAAATACTAGTAAATAAATTAAGTCTCCAAGTAAATTGAATAAAAGAAAGTATTGGAATGAGTTTCCAAATAAACAGGCTTGCTGGAAGTTGAAAAAATATTAAGGCAAATACTCCTATAGTTAATAGGAGCATTGAGTTATGAGAAATTATAGTTTTAGTTCTACTAAAGAATGACTTTATCAAAATTATTAATGTAAAAAGTAAAGTTGCTATTTGTGCTAGTCCTAGGGAAAAAGAAATACCATCTATTTTTCCGGGATACGAAAATCCAAAACTCAAAGGACTAATTAAAATTTGTCTTAATGAAGGAAAGTGATCCTGAAAGCTAGTGACCAAATCAACATCCCCAACATTTACTAGGTTTTTTTCGGCTATGGCTGGCAACCAAAACCAAAGTGACAAAGCAATTCCAAATCCCAATATAGAAGCAAACCTTGCCCAAAATATTCTATCTCCTTTTTCTCTTAAAAATGCATAGATGAGCAGAATAGGGATTCCAAAAACCACCGCAATATTGTGTGAAAGCATGAACAAAGCCATAGTGAAACCCTTAAGCTTGTATGTCCATTCCTCATCTCTTCTGAGAGAATCAATAATACTCAACAACCATGGAAAAATTCCCCAAGCCATAATCTCACCAATGTTTCCTCTAAACAGAACCGTTGACCAGATAAATGGAGAAGCAGCAAAAGTAGCTATTCCAATTAAGATGCCACCATATGAAGCTCCTAGCTTATTAAGCCAATGGTATATCCCCCACAATCCAGAAAATATAAATAATGAAGAGATTACTTTAAAAGTTATCTCATAGTTAATATTTAAAAAAGAAAATGGTAAGGAAATAATGTTAGCTAAAGGATAATTGTAATTAAAGACAGGATAGCCGTAATGATTCATTAGGTTAGGAGCAAAACGAGGAGGAAGCTGTCCCTCTTTGATGGCTACTTTATAGTTAGCAAATCTAGCTAGATGATTTTCACCATCATGGGTATAGGGGAACCCTGATATAAAGTAAGGCTTAACAATCAATAGAGCTAATATAGCTATAAATGGAAAAGCAAAGATTTTTTTAATCATTCAGTATTTTTTTATAAACTTCCATTGTTTGTTGAGCCGTTTTTTTCCAAGAAAATTTTTGACTCCACTTTAAAGATTCTTTTAAGTGCTTATTTCTTTGCGTCTTACTCCAGCTTAAAACTTGATTAATACCTTTTGCAATTGAGTTTGCATCACTTTCCACATAAACCACGTTCTCTCCTCCCACTTCTCTCAGAGAAGAATTTCTAGTGGAAACAACAGGTGTCTGACACTGCATTGCTTCTAAGACAGGCAGACCAAAACCTTCGTATAGTGAAGGCTGAATATAACACTCTGCACCAGAATATATAGCGGCCATGTCTTTAGTTTTTCCACCTGGGACGTTATTTAAAAATTTAACCCTCTTCTCTACATTACTCAGAGCTAGTTGTGTTTCTATCCAGTTCCATTCTGATATTTCTTGCTCAAAAAAACTTTTTCCCAAACAAACAAGCTTAATCTTTTCAGGAAGATATCTAACTGCTTTAATTAGTTGAGGAATGTTTTTATTATAATTAATGTCTCCAACATAAAGCACATAATTTTTAGGAAGCTTATATTTTCGCCTAACCCTTCTAATATCCTTATCGTCAGCAGATTTTAGTTCCGGATTTGCAGCTAAATAAACCACATGAATTTTTTTATCAGGAACACCCAGATATTCTTTAATATCTTTTTTTGAAGATTCTGAGTCTGTGATAATAGCTTTAACGTTTTTCAAGGCCGTTTTCTGAGCGATGAGTCTAGTTCTGCCTTTAATTCCAGGTGGGTATTTCTCAGGAAAAACCAGGGGAATTACATCATGTATTGTGACTACAGTAGGATGTTTTTTTATTAATGGTAAAGTTGAAAAAAACAAATCAAAATAAGGATAGTGAATTAAGTCAGGATTAAATCCTGTAGCATCTTGAGTTTCAGATCTAACAACTTGAATATCCTTATTCTGTTCTAGATTTTGAGTTAACAAACGTGTGTAGGTGCCAATTCCTCTAATAGCATGTCCTGAATCAAGTGGAGAGGTATCAATTAGTATTTTCATTTTTTATTTTGGTATAAACCCCATAATTTCAAATAAGACATAAAGTGATGTAAGCCACTCATGACTGAGAAAACAAATCCTGGAATACCATCAATAAATCCTTTATGTCGAATAAATAAAAGAATAAAAGTTTTGATAGGCAACCAAATTAAATATTTAACAGAATTTATCAAATTGATTTCAATTTTATCTGCTAGTAATTGCTGAGCTTTAAAAGAGGTATAAGTGTTCCACTTGCGCATATAATCTTTAAATGAAGGATTTGCATAGTGGATTAAGTGCCCTTCAGCCCAAGCAGTCATGCCTTTTACTTCCATTTGCTCATGAACATCTTTCTGGGGTAATTTAGCATAGCCTTTAACATACAAACGAATAACTGGGTCTGGATATTGGCCAGTTTTAGTAAAAAAGTGACCCATGAATAAATTTTTTCTTCTCACCCACCAAGCCACTGCTTTACGAGAATGAGTTCTTCTCTTGAGAACTTGAGTGTGAGCTTTTTTAATAAACCTAGCAAGGCTGCTATCAACTACTTCATCTGCATCAAGCTGGAGAATCAGATCACCTTTGGCTTTATCCATCGCTATTTGCTTATTGATGTGAAAATTGGGTTTATTAGTAGTTTTAATAACTCTTGCTCCCAATTTCTTTGAAATATCTCTAGTTTTATCACTTGAACTACCATCTACAACAATGATTTCATCAGCAAAGTCAGCAACTGCTTCTAAACAACGTTTGATATTTTTTTCTTCATTATATGTAGCCAGGACAACTGAGATCATTTTAAAACTCCATTACTTCCCATTTTTCTTTCATTTCATTCCATTCAATAACGACTTTTTCAGTTAAACTTCTATCAGCAATATCTGCAATGAAATGGTAATTCATTACTCTCTCACCATATCTAAAACCTATTTTATCAGGAAGTTGCTTAACTGTGGTCTCAAAGAAGACTGATGGAGGCACCTTTAGATACCAAGATAATAAGATGTAATGATATCCCTCTTGATCAATTATCGCTATTTCTTGATTGGGGTATTTCTGTTGTGTTTGGACTAAAACCTCACTAAATCCGGGCTTTAATGAAGACTGGTGAAGTGGATAGTTTATGAAGTAATCTCTCAAGTATCTCGTTCCTGAGAACATTAATAAAATAGAGAAAGCAATAAACAGAGCATTTTTCTTTATTTGAGTATGATCTCTAATCAGATGATAACTTTTTTTCAAACCATATAGAGTAAATAAGTTAAAAAGAAAAAAGAAGAATAAACTTCTAGTTGCATGTGGAGCATCAACCGTAACGACAGCTGGTAAAAGTGAAATTAACAGTAAGTATAAAATGCTAGAACGGGTTCTAATTCTATGTGGAAATTTTTTCTTTTTAATGGCAATAAATAACTCATGAATTGTTGAAATTAATCCAATTAACCCAAAGAAGTAAACCACTCCTAGAATGTGCCCATGTCCAGGTAAGGAATGCCAAGGGTGACCTCCTCGACCATCAACTAAAAAGCTAGAAGAAAAGCTTTTGAAAAAATTTTGACTAATTAGATATGAGAAATAAAGATACTTATTGCCGATGATTTTTTGCCAAACTCCTGAGAACTGAAGCCTGTAGTCAACAGAGTTTATCCAGATAGTCTCATCTGCAAAGATAGTAATACCGCTCTTTTGTGAAGATAAAGAAAGGAGCTGATAACCAGCTACAAAAATTACTAGTGATAAACCTAAAATTGGAGTAATCCATTTTTTATAATACTTTACTCCTCTCAGCCAGATAATAATTGGCAAAATAAAGGGTAGTATCAGGAGAGGTGTGTTGTAAGTAAAAACCGAAATCAGAATTAATAATATTCCTATCAGATCAAATATAAATCTTTTTCTCTTTTCCAACTTAGTTAAGAAAAGAGTTATTGCTGTTATAAAAAGAAACAAGGCTAGATTGGCTTCAAAAGCAATCCGCGAGTAAAAAAAGAAAACTGGAGTGGTGGCAATTAAAATTGAAAAAAGCCAAGCCCAAGGATCTCTGAATCTTAATGATTTAGCAAAGTAAAAAGATAGTACAGATAGCCCAGCTCCCGCTACAATAGAAGGCAGCTTCACTAAGAGATCACTCAGTGGTAAAAACTTAAATAAGATAACTAATGAGTATACATAGCCAGGTAATTTGTAATCACCAAAAGACTCAAGAGCAAGCGGCCAGGTTTTCCCCCATTCATCACGACCTGTTTCAGCCAATAGATAGGCATTATA
>CAZHLX010000009.1:0-25818 GCA_964533345.1 uncultured Pseudomonadales bacterium | reverse complement strand
TGTACTTTAAAGCAGTTTCTCCATTCATCAGCTGATTACCTTGTTGAAACTCAATAGTTTCATAAAGTTTTGAGGGGTCAGTCTCAGTCGTTACATCAACATCTGTTCTAGGAAACTCTCTATCTATGAAGGATTGAGTTACTTCAACCTCAACTCCTCCAACCAAATCAATTATCTCGGCCACAGTTTCCATAGAGATAACCAGAGTATGATGGATATTTATTCCTGTCATTTCCCCAATAATTTCCTGAGAAAATTGTTGAGGTTTATCTGGATATCTCTCTAAACCATAAGTATAAAGGGCATTGATCTTGGTTTTGTAAGCCTCACTCCAGAGATCCCTTGGTAAGGGTAAAAGATTAATTTTTCCAGAGTTAGTATTAACTGAGATTAACATGATGCTGTCAGTAAGAGGAGTTGAATTACCTCTTGTTTCTAAGGAATCTAAACCTAGAACTAAGAAGTTTTTGTATCCATTATCAGTTGTTGGAGTTTGCTGCCATCCTTTTTGAACAGTTTCAATAAAGTCTGTCTTAGTGATCTCTGCAGTTTTCGTAAACAAGTTAAGTTTATAGTTGGCGACTATCAGAATAGTAGCGGCTAGCATCACTAAGGATAAAGGAATAGCAATTAAGCTGGCTCTGAGCAATATTTGAGGGGTAATTAGTTTTGGTTTGACGATATCTGGTGTCTGATCTTGCTGAAGTTTCATGGTTGGATTATTATCTCATAAATCAACTTTGAGTGGTCTGTGATCTATTTGTTGAGTACAATACTCTTAATGAAAAAACTCATTTCAGGTTTTTTGTTATTAACCATTATTATTGCCTCTTCGTGGGCGTTAACTCACGCGGAATTTTTTAGGGTCCATGATTATATTCATGCTGCTCGAGTAATAGAGATGAGTCGAGCTTTAAGTGATGGGCAGTTTCCTGTTAGATGGAGTGAGAATTTTGGTTATGGATATGGCATGCCTCTTTTTGAGTTCTATGCCCCTCTTCCATATTTTGTAGGAGCTATTTTGCACTTTTTGGGCTTCAAAGTCCTAACTGCTGTTAAGTTGCTGTTTCTTGTTTCAGCAGTTTTTACTACTTGGGGATCTTATAGACTAGGAAAAAGATTTTTTGGTAGAGCTGGATCGATACTCACTGCTGCTGCGATTACCTTAGCCCCTTATCGAGCAGTTAATCTTTTTGTGAGGGGAGCACTGAGTGAGGCTTGGGGAATCATGGCAATGCCATGGATCTTGCTTGGAATTCTACAAGTAATTAAGCGTGAGAAAGATGGTTGGCGTAACTTAACACTCTCATTGGTGGTATTAATGTTGAGCCATAACATCATGACAATGCTATTCGTACCATTGTGTCTTTTATTTGTGGTTTTGTTTTTAGGTTATCGCAAGTGGGTAGTTCATAAAAATAAAAAGAGTGAGCTGAAGACACTGCTGACAATTAGTGGCTCTTTGCTGTTGGCAATTGGTTTATCCGGATTCTATCTCTTTCCAGCTTTGTTAGAAAAAAACTTTACCCAAGTTGGAGATATCTTTGCTGGTTATTTTCATTATTCCCATCACTTCCTTTATATAAGGCAATTTTTTCAATTGAATTGGGGTTATGAAGGGTCTGCCTGGGGTCCAGAAGATGGCATTTCATTCTTCTTAGGTTGGGGGCAGTTGATAGCACTTGGATTTGTAATCGGATTGTTATTTGTAAGGGCATTTAGAAATAAAAAGCTGTCTAGAGTTCTTTCAGATAAGAAACTAGTCTTTTCATCTCTACTAGGTTCTTTGTTTGGTCTATCTCTTTTTATGTCGATCTTAAAATCAAAACCCCTTTGGGATGCTCTGCCAGGATTATCTTATGCTCAGTTCCCATGGAGATTCCTGGGTGTTGGGATCATTTTCTTGGGATTAATAGTAGGCATGAGTGCCAGTTTAATTAGAAAAAGAAGCTTGAGGTATATGTGGAGTTTATTAATTCTGATTGCTTTATTATTTAATGCTAAGCTTTTTCAACCAAAGGAGTTCTTAGAAGATCATCAACAATTTTATTATACTGATGAGGACTTAATTCAACGGGAGATGAGCGGAATTTTACCTGACTATATTCCCTCCCAAATGATGGAAGAGTTAATACCTCCTCAGAAATTAGCTTGGTGTGATGGAAGCTGCAATGATCAGATAAAAGTTTTAATAGATAGAAGTCATGAAAACTTAATCTCCACTAATTTTGTTGATGAGCAGATGGTTCAGTTTGCGATAGCTGATTTTCCTGGATGGGAAGTAGAACTTGATGGGAAAAAGCATGATAAAAACATTACTGAGAGAGGAAATATCTCAGTAGTAGTCCCAGCTGGAGATCATAAAGTTGGGGTTAGATTTGCTAGTAGTCAGGTTAGACTATGGAGTGATTTAGTAAGCTTCATTAGTTTGTTGATTTTGGGATATCTATCAATCGAACTAAAAAATAAAGATAATTAATCTATGTCTCACTTTACTTCACAAGATACTGCGCAAGATTTGGAAGAAGTCTTAGATCAAGATGAGCTCAAGGAAATTAAGCAGAAATCTGTTCGTGGGGCGGCATCTTATGTAATTAGAACTGCAGTTTTGCAAGGGATTGGTTTAGTTGCCTCTTTATTATTGAGTGCTTTCTTTTCTCCAGAGGATTTTGGGATCTATGGTTTTGTGGTTCAGATAATTGGTTTATTAGTTTTCTTTTCTGATATTGGTCTAGCAGCAGCATTGGTCCAGAAAAAAACTAAGCCCACTCTTAAAGAGTATCGAACTGCTTTCACAGTGCAACAGCTCTTGTCTTGGTTGATCGTAGCTGTGGTAGGAATAATCATCTCTACAGGTATAGTTCAGCAAAAAACTGGCCAGGTGGGGGTGTGGGTCTTACTTAGTTTGGCCTTCTCTTTTCCTTTGGCAACATTAAAAACAATTCCCTCTATTAAACTAGAGCGGAAGCTAGAGTTCTCACGGTTGGTTGTGCCTCAAATTTTTGAACAAATTACTTTTTATGCAATCTTAGTTTATTTAGCTTGGAAGGGGATGGGAGCTTTATCTTATGCATACGCCATTATTGCTCGATCAGTTATCGGGGTAGTGGTGATGTCTATTATCCAGCCCTGGAAGATTGGTTTAACTTTAAATAAACAGGCGCTCAAGTTATTAGTTGGTTATGGAGCTAAGTTTCAACTGGCTGATTTTTTGGCTAGAGTAAAAGATCAGTTGTTCTTCTTAACTCTGGGGATGTTTCTACCGCTTAGAGAATTTGGTTATATCCAATGGGCAAAGACTTGGTCTCAGTATCCTTACAACCTAACTGTCCAAAATATTTTAGCAATTACTTTCCCTACCTTTTCACGTTTACAAAACAATAAAGATGCTTTGCGTAAGGCAATTGAAAAATCAATTTTCTTTATTACCTTAGTAATTTTTCCCATCCTGGTAGGGATGAGTGTCTTTATCAAGCCATTAACACAAGTAGTAAGTAGTTATGCTAAGTGGCAACCTGCTATTTATAGTTTTGTTTTATTTACATTGAGTATTGGTTGGGCAGCACTATCTTCACCTTTAGTTAATACATTAAATGCAATTGGGAAAATTAATCAGACCTTAAAGTTAATGATCCTATGGACAGTTCTGACCTGGGCCTTAACCCCACTTGCGATCTTAACTTTTGGGTTCAATGGAGTGTCTCTAGCTGCTTTTGCAATCTCATTCACCTCATTTTTACCGATTCTATATGTTAAAAAACATGTGGCGATTAGGGTGATTACTAATATTTGGCCCCAATTTATCGCGGCATCAGTCATGGGTATTGTTGGAGTTCTAGGATTATCAATTTGGAGTCAGAGTTTAATTCTGATGCTAACGGGGATGTTCTTAGTAAGCTTACTATACATCTTAGTTTTATTGATGTTAGGATATAAGAAAATATTGGCTGAAGTATCAAGCTTAAGGACTAAATAATATGTCTCTTTCAGTTATCATTACCACCAAGGATCACGGGTCTATTATTGAGCGAGCCCTCAAATCAGTTAAGTTTGCTGATGAAATTGTAGTGGTAGATTTGGAGAGTTCAGATAACACAGTCGAGATTGTTAAAAAATATACTGATAGAGTTTTTAGTCATAAAAATTTAGGGTATGTGGAACCGATCCGCAATTTTTCAATCAGTAAAGCCAAGGGAGACTGGATATTAATTATTGATGCAGATGAAGAAGTATCTTCAGGCTTACGCAAGGCACTAAAGAGTATTGTTCAAGCAGATAATCAAGATGAAATTCCAGATTGTTTTTATTTACCACGTCAGAACTTGATTTTTAAGAAATGGATTAAGAAAGCAGGTTGGTGGCCAGATTATCAATTACGTTTCTTTAGAAAAGGGCATGTTGAGTGGTCAGACCAGATTCATAGTGTGCCGATTACTAAAGGAGAAGTTAAGGAGTTTCCCGCTCAAGAAAAATACTCTTTAATTCATCATAATTACCAAACAGTTTCTGAATTTATAGATCGTTTTAATCGTTATAGTTCAATTCAAGCTGAAGAAAGAGAAAAAGATGAGTCTTTAGGATCTGTAGACATTCTAAAAGAATTCACTGACTCATTTCTTAATAGGATGTTTGCCCAAAAAGGAGTAGAAGAAGGCTCACATGGGGTTAGTTTGTCTATTCTTCAGTCTACCTCGGATGCTGTTGCTAGAATGAAAGTCTGGGAAAAACAAGGGTTTTCGCAAAAGAATAAGGATCAGCAAGAATTACTAAAATCATTATCTCAATTTAGAAAAGAGTTAGCATACTGGGTAGCTGATGCCCAAATTGAACACAGTAAGGGTTTGAAGAAGGTTTGGTGGCGTTTGCGTCGAAAACTAATGGTCTGATGACACTTACTCTCAATAAGCTATAATATTCTCATGGATCACATCTCTCTTATTTTAATAAACTATAATCAAGCTGATTTCACTAGGATGTGTCTTAAATCTTTAAAAAAGATTAAAACTAAAGGCTTTAGTTATTCAATAATTATTGTCGATAATGCTTCTCAAGATCCTCTCAAGTTGCCTAAATCTTTGCAAGAAGATCACATAGTGGTTATTAGAAGCGAATCAAATCTGGGTTTTTCTGGAGGAAATAACTTAGGAGTTACTTACGCAGCAGAGCATTTTGATCCAGATTATGTGTGCTTGCTAAACAATGACACTACGGTTGATCCAAACTTCTTAATTCATCTTCATGAGTCACTTAAAGATGAAAAAACGGGAGGTATAGTTGCTCCCAAGATTTATTTTGCTAAAGGTTATGAATACCATAAAGAAGCCTATTCTAAATCAGAGCTTGGAAATATCATTTGGTATGGAGGTGGAGCAATTGATTGGCCTAATTTAATTGCTTTTCACTGTGGGGTTGATGAGATTGATCGAGGACAATTAGATAAAACTATCGAAACTGATTTTTGTACGGGATGTTGTATCTTAATCTCCAGAGAAGTCATGGAAACTGTGGGGATGTTGGATGATAAATTGTTTTTATATTATGAGGATGTAGATTTTAGCTTAAGAACACGAAATAAAGGTTTTAAAGTCTTATACTCTCCAGAATCGGTAATTTGGCACCATAATGGTGGCTCTAGTGGTGGCTCAGGGTCTCCTCTTCATACCTATTATCAAACTAGAAATAGAATTTATATTGGTTTGAAATACGGCAGGTTGAGAGTTAAATTGACTAGCCTCTCTTATGCCATTAGGACTGTTATTGGAGGTAATCCTGTAGAAAAGAAAGCTGCCACCCATGCTCTAACTGGCAAGATGGGAAAACAACCTTATGACAAAATCTAAAGATACTCAAAGGCCTAGTATCACTGCTGTCATCATTGCTCACAATGAATCAGAGATGATCGTGAATTGTATTAATACACTCCAGTGGTGTGATGAAATTTTATTAATTGATTCTGCTTCAACAGATGATACTGCTAAATTAGCTGAGAATGCTGGAGTGAGGGTAATTGGATTTTCTCATCGAAGCATGGCAAAAACCAGAAATGAAGCTTTGAAGAAAATTAAAACTGATTGGGTTATTTATGTGGATGCAGATGAGAGAGTCACGCCAACTTTAGCTAAAGAGATTATGGTCCAGCTAGAGACTTCTCAAGCTGCAGCAATGAGTATGCCTCGCCAAAATATTCACTATGGGAAGATTATGGCTCATGGTGGTTGGAATAAAGACTCTGTAACTAGGGTTTTTGATAAAAAAAGATTTGAAGAATGGTATGGTGATATTCATGAAAGCCCTAGGTTTAGTGGTCAAGAAATTAAGTTGAGTTCACCTTTAATTCATTTAACTCATCGTAATACCCTTGATGGGTTGAGAAAAACAATTTCTTGGACACCAATTGAGGCTGATATGTTTGCTAAAGCAAAACTTCCTCAGGTAAAAGTTCTAACAATTTTGCGTAAAGGGATTATGGAGTTTTTACGCAGAGGTATTTTTAAACAGGGCTATAAGGATGGAACAGAGGGTTGGATTGAAGCAATTGTGCAAGGAATAAATAGAATGCTTGTCTATATTCAGATCTGGGAAAAGCAGCAATCAACTTCTCTAGCTGATACTTATCAAAAGATAGAGCGTCAAATTTTACATATGTGGCAGGATGAAAAATGAAGATTTGTCTTTACTCGCCATATATCCCCAAACATGTTGGAGGTGGAGAGAAATATATTTTAGATGTGGCGTTATCTCTTTCAAAGAAACATAGCGTCTCGATTGCTGTTCCTCAGCAATATGCAGGTGACTCTTCAATAGTTAAGAAGTATGAAAAATTCCTCAATCAATCTTTAGAGAATATTTCTTTTGTCCCTTCACCATTAGGTTCCAGTGAGAATTTTTTAAAAAAGATTTGGTGGACTAGACAGTTTGATGTGATGTATTACCTTACTGATGGGAGCTTATTTTTCAGTTTGGCTAAGAAAAATATTTTACATATTCAGTTTCCGCTGATGTTAGATAAGAGCTCTTGGCTTGAGCAGTTTAAGTTAAGTAAGTGGCAAGTTAAGAATACTAACTCTAATTTCACTAAAGAGATAATTGAAGCTACCTGGCCGACTAAAATTAATATAGTTCATCACCCTCTTGTTGATGTTTCAGAAATAGGTAGAGCTACATCCAGAATCAAAAAGGAAAAAATTATTTTAAGTGTGGGTAGATTTTTTAGGCAACTTCATAGCAAACGTCAAGATATCTTGATTGACAATTTCAGACAGTTATTGAGTAAGTATCCTCAACAAACCAAAGGTTGGAAATTAGTTTTTATTGGTGCGGTGGAGGACAAGAAGTATCTCTCAGAAATTAAACGCAAGAAAAGAAACCTCCCGGTTGAGTTTTATCATGAGTTAGACAGAGAAGAGCTTCTTAAATGGTATGGAAAGGCTAGCATCTATTGGCATGCTGCTGGATATGAGGTTGATCAAACTAAACATCCTGAAAAACTGGAGCATTTTGGAGTTAGTACTGCTGAGGCGATGGCAGCTGGTTGTGTTCCGATTGTTTATGGAGCTGGTGGTCAAGTTGAAGTTGTAGGAGATAAATTAAAGAATCTATTATGGAGTTCTCAAGAAGAATGCTTGGAAAAAACACAGCAGGTTTTGACTGAAAAAAAGATGATAGCAAATTATCAACAGCTCTCTAGAAAACAAGTTAATTCTTTTAATAAAAATAATTTTGAGAAAAAGTTATTCTCGATGGTTGACCAATATGAAAAATAGCAAGCAAATGAAAGTCTCTGTAGTAATTCCTACTTATAAAGGTAAGCCTTTGATGGAAAAAAATTTTCCATCAGTTTTAGATTCTTTGCGTAATGAAGATGAGGTGGTCATAGTGGATGATGGTGGGTTTAAGGAGACACTAGTTTGGCTGAGGAAGAATTATGGGTTGGGTAGGCCAAAGAGAGAAGATGGCTATAGTTTTTATAAAGGTGTTTATAAAAAAGGTAGGAAGACAGTTGATATTAAATATGTAGTCAATGATACCAGTTTGCGTTTTGGGGCTAACTGTAACAGAGGAGTGTTTTTGGCTATTCATCCTTTAATTTTTTTGGTGAACGATGATGTAAGTTCCTATCCAGAGACTATTAAGAAGTTAGTTCCTCATTTTAAAGATAAAAATATTTTTGCAGTTGGTTGCTTAGAGTTTGATCACGAGCATGGAGGAGTTAAGAGTGGTAAAAACAAACTTTGGTTTGAAAAAGGAATGTTTATTCATTCGAAGGGAGATGATCTAGAAAGAGGTGAAACTGGATGGGCAAGTGGGGGAAGTGCGATGTTTGATCGTCAGAAATGGTTAGAAATTGGTGGTTTTGATCCTGCTTACTACCCAGCTTATTGGGAAGATATTGATTTATCTCAAACTGCTAGGGAGAAAGGCTGGAAGGTTTTATTTGAGCCACTAGCTAAAGTTGATCATAATCATGAAACTACCAATACGGACGTCTTTGGGCAGATGAAAATGGAGAAGATGAGCTGGAAACACTCTCAGATATTTACTTGGAAACATGCTGATTTCTGGCAAAAGATGGCCTATCTTCTATGGAAACCATACTGGTGGGTCCAACGTTGGCGTATTAAAATTAACTCATGACTTTTATTAGGCGGTATAGTGGTTTCTTATTATTAATTTTAGTCTTATTTTCTTTTTGTTTGAGATTCTGGTGGCTTGATAAATCTCCTCGAGGTTTATTGATTGATGAAGCCCACTTTGGGTACATTTCTTACTCCTTGATAGAAACGGGGAGAGATGAACACGGTATTTCTTGGCCATTGGTTTTTAAGGGTTTTGGTGATCAAAAGCTGCCAGTTCAAGCTTATTTATTGATTCCATTTATAAAGTTTTTCGGTTTAAATGCGGTTTCGGTTAGGTTGCCCTCAGTGATAGCTGGTTCATTGCTAGTCGGAGCTATTTATTGGCTACTTAGGGAGCTTAAGATCAAACAAGGTTTAGCTTTATTTGGTTCATTGATTGTTGCTATTAGTCCTTGGACATTTATCTTAAGTAGGTTTGCATATGAATCAAACATTGGATTATTATTTTTTACTTTAGGGATAACTTTTTTATATAAAATAACTCAAGAAAAGAACTGGCTGTGGACGATCGGAGGAGCTTTCTTTTTAGCTCTAACTTGGTACTCATATATTGCATTCAGACCTATTACGCTAATATTTAGCATTGGGTTCTTGGCTTATTTATTGTTATCTAGGCAGTTGAAGTGGCAAAGAGCAGTTCTATTTTTAGGAGTTCTAGGGATTCTAATCGCTCCTTTTTTTCATCCACGAATTGTTTCCAGTGGGGCAGCAAGATTTAACCAAATTGGTATCTTGGCTGATGAAGGATTGGTTATGGCTATTAATCAGAACAGAACTTTTTGTACTGAGAAATTACCTAAGTTTGTTTGTTATGGTTTATGGAATAAACCACTTCATATGGGTAAAGAGCTACTCCAACGTTTTACAAGTACTTACTCTCCAGAATTTTTGTTTATCAGTGGAGATGACCAACTTCGTTATCAGTCAGTAGAGGATTTCGGACAGTTTTATCTAATCCTGTTGCCGCTTTTATTTTTAGGTCTAGTAGCTAGTGTCTTTAGGGTTGGATCTCAGAGTACTTCTGAATCTACTAGAATTTTTATTTTATTGGGTTTAGTTATTGCTCCCTTATCTAGTGTTTTATCAGGTCAGCCTCAAATGGTAAGGCTTTCAGCTTTAGTTCCTTTTTTAATTATTACTATGGTAAAGGGATTAGAAATCATTTGTCAGTTTTTTCCACAACTACGTTGGCAAAAGTTATTAGGTGGTGGATTGGTGGCAGTGGTTGTTTTCTCCAGTCTCCCCTTTTTAGTGAATTTTTATACAATCCACACTGTTAAGCATGATGGTGTTTATCAGTCATATCTACCTGAGCTATTTGAAGTTTTAGATGGTTATCCCAAACAGATCTCAATCTATATCAAGCCTTTCTTCTCTGATCCAATTATGGCTTATGCCTATTATCGTCAGATTGGTCCAGATCATTATCAACATAATGTTCGATTGGGTGAATCAGAAGGATCTGGATTTCAACATGCTGTAGGATTAGATAACCTTAAGGTTTCTGAAGAGCCTATGGTTAACTTAGGGTGTAGGGCGATGAAAGAAAATAGAGAAGCTTACTATGTAACTAATGAAGAGTTCAAGAGGCCACCTATTGAGTATCTACACAGGGTAGCATCAGAAAATGGAGCTGTTTATTATGCTTATGTCTATGATGCTGCTGGTTATGTAGCTAAAAATCCTGAATTTTGTTTAGATTAATTCACTACTGCATATGAGCATAGAGAGTCATGGTTCCATCTTCATGGAAGACACGGACATGATTTCCAAGTGAAGTAGCTCCTCGATAGAAGTAGGCAGTTCCCTTTTTGATAGATTTAATAGCTAAGTTATTAGTATCAGCCATATCAACTCCTCGATGGAAATTTCCTTGGTAGACAGATGAGTAAGGAGTATTTCCATAACACTGGGTGATTCTAGGATTACTCATTGGCCAGGTTGAGCCACCTCCTCCCACTGCCTTATTAGTTCCACTAGAAACATCATTACAAGAGCGGGGTTCAAAATATACACTTTTGGATGAGAGAGCTGAGAAAGGATCTTTGTGTCTAGAAAAATAATATGAAGCTCCAGAAAATAGGTCGTCATTCTCATTTTCTTTGAGGTTAAAGTAGCTGAAATGTAGGTGAGGTCCAGTAGAAAATCCTGTGCTTCCCATGAACCCTACGACTTCTCCTTCTTTAACACTTCTTTTTCCGTCAAATTTAGCATTTACTAGTGCAGTTAGTTCTTTTTGGGCATCTTCTAGTAAAGACTTATATCTAGCTTCATCATGCTTGGTAATAGCCAGCAAGTTTTCTTTTTCTTGTCTTTGATTCGCTAGAGTAATTCTTTGGGCTTCTAGTTTAGCCTCGATAACTTCAAGTTCAAGTTGTTTTTCTTCTTTGAGGCTTTTTTGTTCGTCATAGAGAAGACGTTGAGATTCTGCTCGATGCATTGCTTCGAGAGTTTGTTTTTTTGCTAACTTGATATATTTATACTCAGATAAAAAGCTACTTAAAGAATTACCTTTGAATAATAAAAATAGTGGGTCTATTTGAGTTCTTTTATACTGTTCACCGACTCTCTTAACTAAAACTGAGCTCAATCTATCTAGAGAAATATTTAGTCCACCTATTCTCTCTGCTAGTTCACCAATTTCTTGCTTGAGTTCATTGATTTGAAAAAGAGTCTGATCAATCTGTAGCTGCTGGATAGCAATATTTCCATTGATGATACTGATAGTAGTGTTAAGAGACTTTCTTTCTTGCTCTTTTTGTCCAACTAAATTAGCACATTGATCGATAGTTTCTTGAAGGCATTGCTCTTTATTATCAACATTATCACAAGCTTTTTCATCACAGCCCACAGCAATAACTTGTTTAGAAATAAAAAAACTACTCAAAAGAGTTATTAAAAGGAGAAAGTTTTTAAACCAAGATTGAGATCTTTGTTTCGCCATAGTTTCATTTCATCATTCGTTTTACAGCAGTGCTACCAGAAACACCACCTAACAGCATAGCTATCAAGGTACCTGCACTGAGTTGGATGGCAAAGACTTCCCATGACACTGGTAGAAGAGAAATAGTTCCTAAAAAATCCTTTAACCAAGGAGTGAGGTAAAGCAAAATAGCATACATAGCTCCCCAACCCATTAGTGAGCCGACAAAGCCATAAATAACGCCTTCAAAGAAAAACGGAGATTTAATAAACCAGCTACTAGCTCCTAAAAAATTCATAATTTGGATAGCCCTCTTACGATGAGTAACTTTCATACTAATCAGAGCTGTGATAATCAAAAATGAAGTTAGTCCTAAGACAATAACTGTAGAGAGACCTATGTACCTAACTGAAGTAGTCCAGCTTGTTAGTGAATCTATAATATCTTGCTGGAAAACCACTTCTTCTATTTCATCTAGATCTTCAAGGTCATTCTTAACTTGAACTAGGGAAGATATCTCATCAGCAGAGACCTCAATACTAGCTGGCAAGATATCGGCTGTAACTAATTCTAATAACAGGGGATCATCTCTATTTTCTTCTTTGTATGTAGCCAATGCTTCTTCTTGAGTAATTAGCTTGACATCTTTTACATAAGTTTTTTGTTGCATTCTTTGTCCCACATCATTTATCTCTCCTGCAGAAGAATCTAACTCAAAGAAACCTATTACCTGTGGTCTAGTCTCAAAGTATGACAAAATTTGTTGAGTTCCTAGAATCATGAGTGAAAATGAATAAGCTACAAATAGAGTCACAGCAGTGATCATCATTGCAGTGATACTCTGAAAAGGTGAGCGTCTGATATTAGTTATTGCGCTTGCCAGAGGATTCATTTCTTCTCCTGTTTTTTTCCTAGTTTTAGCTTCTTTAAAGGAAGTTTAAATCTGGATTTTTTTGGTTCATCATCAAGGTTCTCGACCTTTTCAATTATTTTCTCAGTCTCTTTTTCTTTGGGTTGCTTCTTTTTAGATTTATTTTTTGTTGGTTTTTTAGTTTCTTTTTCTTCTTTTTTTGGTGAGACTTTCTTTTTAGTAGTCTTAACTTTCTTGGGTTTAGTGTCTAAGATAAGTTCACCCTTTTTAAGTTCTATCCGCCTAACTTTACTTAGATCATCTAAGACAACAACATCATGAGTAGATATGAGGACTGTTGTTCCTAGCTCATTTATCTTTTTAAGTAGCTTCATAATTGAGAGAGATGACTCTTTATCTAGGTTTCCAGTTGGCTCATCAGCAAATAAAACTGGAGGAGCAGTTGCTAAGGCTCGGGCGATACTCACTCGTTGGGCTTCTCCACCAGAAAGTTCTCTGGGAAATAATTCGGCTTTATCTTCAAGCTTAACTAATTGGAGTAAGTCGGTGACTCTTTCTTCAATCTGATCTTGTGATTTCCCAGAAATAAATAAAGGTAAAGCTACATTCTCCCAAACATTAGCTTCTGGAAGGAGACGATAATCTTGGAAGACAACGCCAATTCTTCGTCTATGAAGCGGTAGAGAAGAGTCTTTGATTTCATCAAGTGGGTCTCCATCAAAAGTAATCTTCCCTTCTTCAGGGGAGTACTCTCTGGTAATTAGACGCATTAAAGTAGTTTTACCACTTCCAGTTGGTCCAGTAATTAAAACAAACTCTCCGGAATCAATCCCAAAACTGACCTCTTTGACACCATAAGTATCATTAAAAAACTTTTTTGAAACTTTTTCAAAAACTATCATAGGCAGATCTAGTTTAGCGTTTATATAGAGAACAATGCAAGACTACTCTTCGCTGGGAGCTTGACCATCAGGATTTAAAACCTCAACCCTACCCACATCCATTAGCCAGCCAGCTTTTTGGCCTTTAAAGGTTTCTCCCCAGATTTTAACTTCCATTCCATCAAACTTATCTAGGTCTGTGATTGAAGAGGTTAGATAAACAGTCTGAGAGACTCCACCAGGACGAATAATCTTGTGTGAACCCTCACCATCGATGCCACCAATTTCTAAGAATCCTTGAGCTGAGTCTTTGAATGTTTTTTCATCTTTGACCCCAAAAATATCCCCAGCCTTAATTTGACCTTCTTGAGCTACTTGTTGGATATCAGATGGTCCAGGGAGGATGTTTCCAGATTTTGATTTGAGTTTATATCCACCATAACCAGTGGCCACTCCTGCAGCTACCGCTACGATACTTAAAATAACAGCTAGTTTGGAGAAAGGTGATTTCATAGAGTTGTCATTATTATCGGAGAGCTCAGTTTCGTCAACAACATTTTTTGTTTCAACTGCTGATTCTTTGATAGAATTACTTTCCAATTGAGGTTCTGTAGATGAGGTGGGAGTGTCTTCAAGATTTATTTTTCTCATGTTGCCATCATACTAATTTTATCAGGTGATGACTAGAGTTGCCTAACCTCTTCTTTAATAAATTGGTCTAGATCACCGTCAAGAACTCCAGTTGTATCCGAGGTCTCTATCTCTGTACGAGTATCTTTGACTAACTGATAGGGATGTAGGACATAATTTCTGATTTGAGTTCCCCAACTGGCATCAGTGTGTTTGCCCTTAACTTCAGCTAGTTCTTGTTTCTGTTTCTGGGCTTCCTGTTGAGCAAGAATAGCCTTAAGCTTTTTTAAAGCTCTCTCTTTATTCTGAATCTGAGTTCTTTCTTCTCTACACTTAACCACTATTGAAGTGGGGACATAAGTTAGTTCAACTGCGGTATTAACCTTGTTCACATTTTGCCCTCCTGCCCCTCCTGCACGGCTAAATCGCCATTCTAGATCTGATTCTTTGAGTTCGACCTCAGTGCTATTGGCTTCCATGAGGGGAAGAACTTCAACGAGAGCAAATGATGTTTGTCTTAAATTATCGGCATTGAATGGACTTAATCTAACTAAACGATGTGTGCCAGCCTCATGTTTAAGGAAACCATAAGCATAGGCTGCAGGTATCTCATACTCAGCACTTTTGATTCCAGCTTCTTCACCCCTGGATTCTGAGACAAATTTATATTTCCAATTTTTTCTCTCAAAATATCTCAAGTACATTCTTTGGATCATCTCAGCCCAATCCATAGCCTCGGTTCCTCCTTGGCCAGCATGAATTGATATAATTGCTCCGTGATTATCATACTTTCCGTTTAGAAATTGGTTTAACTCTAAGTTATTCACCGCAGATTCAAAGATAGAGATAGATTTAGCAACTTCTTCTTCAAGATTTTTGACCTCTTTTTCTTGACTTTCATTTATTAGTTCTGTGAGTGCTTCAAGATCTTGTTTCTGTTTTAAGGTTTGAGATATTTGGGATATTTTTGCTTGAAGTTGAGATACTTCTTGCATAACTTTTTGAGCATCATTTTTCTGCCAAAATCCTTCTTGATAAGTCTGATTCTGCAGCTCACTTAGATCAACTTTAAGTTTTTCTAGATCTAGTTTTTGGAGAAGTTTGTCCGCTTTTATGATCAGTGCTGATACTTTTTCTCTATCCTGTTGATTCATGAGGGTATTGTAACAGTCAGTCTGACAAATTTACGAGAGTATCTTTGAGAAGGTCAAAACTTTTTTCATGACCTTCTTTATTAATATAAAGAGGAATCTTTTCTATCCCAGATTGTTTTTGAATAAAAATTTGCTCTGTTTCATTTTTTGAAAAATCGTTTATTTTAACAGTTAACTTTTTTGTTTCCCTCTCAGGAAGAGTGATGAGAAATCCAACCTGTTTAAAGATTTCACCTTTTGAGTTGGAGATTAGCTCCTCATTCCAATCAAGTATCTGCTGGTCGTCATAATTAATACTCTCAATGTTTGCCTCAGGAGAGAGAACGATTCGTTGGTAGTTAACATAACCTAGGTGATCTGCTTCATTGGGGTTATTCTTATTGGGAGGTAAATTATGATTTACAAAAGTCACCTCTAAGATGGTTTGTTGATCTTCAATGTTTAAATTAATCGCTCTTTCCAAATGTTGATTGGCTTTATTAATTCCTACGTTTGATTCAACTAACATTAAATACATGACATCATCTTCTTTTGATATCTCTCCAGAGATAGATTGGTTTTCAAATATTGATTGAAGTTTAGCTTCGTGACTAAAAAACTGGAGGTTTTTTCTTAGAGCACTTTCATAGATTCTTTCTGCAAGAAGTTGTTGCTCTTCTGGCTGTAAGGTTTGCAACTTAATTAACAACTGATTAAAAAATGTATTGAGAAAGTGTTGCTTTTGGACACTTCCAGGAAAGAATTTATTCCGATCAGCCCTAGCGACGTCAGAGAAGTTGTTCTTGGTAACTTCTTGTTCATAATCATGAATATAAATCGGTCCAGTAACATCTAAAATCTCCTCAACAATTGGCAAGTTGATTGCTATTGCTCCGTCAATACCAGCCTCTTTTCCCCAGGCCAAGTAAGTTAGTATTTGTTGTGCAGTAGTAGGGAAATCTGGGTGCCAGTTGGCATCTCTTAGTTTCAAGCCATCACCTCCACTCAGATATTCTTTAGCCCCAGTTGGTGCTTCAATAAACCAGTTAAACTGACCATCAGGGACATAGATATCTTCAATCTTGAAATCTATTAATACTCCATCTTTGAGGCTCAACTTAGCATAAGAACCTAGAAATCCTCCTGTAGCTCTGAGCTCTTCAGAGTTTTGAAATAGCAGAACATAGGTTTGTTCTCCGATAAGAAAATGTTGAGTAGCTTGGATTAACTCCATGGCTAGGTCTAATTGATTTTTTCTATTAGTAAGTAATTTTTTAATTAGCCAGCTCTCGTTAGCTTGCTGATTGAACTCAAGAAAGGTTTTCTCAGTTGTTTTGAGATCACTTAAGAGTTGTTCTGCTGGTGATTTATCTTTATTACTAAAGAAGTTTTGGGTATAGGTGAGTGAGCTTTCAAGTATTTGATGGGATTGATTAATCAACTTAAATCCAATAAATCCTGCTCTTAGGGTAGGGAAAAAAGCTATCAAAGCAACAATCACCACTAGTACAACTAGCTTTAAACGATTCATCTTATATCTTATTGTGCCACAAATTATTTATAAGAGGCTGAGATGATCTTGTCACCTTGTTCAATTAACATTAAGTTTTCAATACCTTCGGTAACTTCTCCAAAGACAGCATGTTTTCCATCTAGCCATGGAGTTGCCTCATGGGTAATAAAGAACTGACTTCCACCAGTGTTTGGTCCTGAGTTAGCCATAGAAATTATTCCAGCTTTATCATGTTTGAGTTCTGGATCAAATTCATCAGCAATCTGGTATCCTGGACCACCAGTTCCCCAGCGGGCTTCCATACCTGGTTCTTTAGTTAAAGGGTCACCTACTTGGGCCATAAAGTCAGGAATAACTCGGTGGAAGATAATTTCATCGTAGAATCCGTCTTGAACTAGGTTTAAAAAGTTGAGGGTAGTGAGCGGGGCTTTTTCTCTAAAGAGTTTAAAAGTAATATCACCTTTGGTAGTTTTAAGAGTTACCTGGGTAGCTTCAATGGGTTCAAAATCACTGATATTTTTCATAGTATTACCTTTCTGAGGTTGAGTATTATTATTTTGTTGTTGATCCTGTTCTAGATCAACATTTTTGGTGAGTTTAATGTTTTCTGATGATGTTTGTTTTGTACAGCCAGCAAAAATGAAGCTGGTGATTAGTAGGGTAGCAAGTAGAGTTTTTTTATTCATATCCAAGCAGTATAAACAAGAGTTTTATTAAATCAAAGTTGAAAATTATGCTATTTGGAGCTTGAGATGTTGTTTCTTCCAGTATGAACTCTGTCGGCAGAGTAGTTGATTAGATCTTTCTGGATAAGCCATGATGGCCTCAATAATTATCTCTAGGAAAATAGTATTTTGAGAACCCTTAACCAAAATCAAATCATGATTCTGAATAAGTTTCTTGACTGTTTCTATAGCTTGAAAAGGATTCTTAAAAGAATGAATCTTAGTTTTAGCAAACTTATATTTTTTTAATTCTGGAAGAGAGTACTTAGTTGTAAGAGGGCCGATAAGAACAATCTCATCAGCAGTTTTAGCTGCAATTTTTGCTAGTTGTTGATGGTCTCTTTTTTCTTGTTTCCCAATTTCCCTCATATCTCCTAAGATGGCGATTTTTTTACCTCTGACAGAGATTTGTTTCATCATTTCTAGTGAGGCAATCGTTGGTTCAAGAGATGAGTTATAAGAAGAGTCAATAATTATTGATTGATTCATTCCTTTGATCATCCTTGATCTTCCTGGGAGAAGATAAAAGTTTTTTTCTATAGCATCTATACCTGTGGGGATCTCAATTCCCAGATGCTTTCCAATTAATAGGGCAGTGGCAAAACCGCCAAATGATTCTTTAAGTAAGAGTTGGTCAGTCAATTCTAAAGAGAATTGATTCCCAGAGTTAAGAAAGACAAATGTAGTCCCTTTGAGGTTAACTTGATATCTCATTAGCTGCATTGAGGCAGGTTGGTTAATAGAGAAGCTATATTTTTTAGATTTAGTTTTTTTTGATAACTCAACAATTGAAGGATGATCTTTAGAATAAATAGCTAATCCATCTGTGGGTAAGGATAACAAAAGATTTCCTTTTTCTTTGGTAATAGCCTTAATGGTGTCATTGCCTGAAAAATTTTGACCGTGTACATTATTTACGTTTAAAAAAGATCCAATCTTTGGGGTAACTATCTTAAGCAAATAAGACATGTTCTTAGGTGCTTGATCACTATCAATCCCCATCTCAACAATTAAGACATCATACTTATCCCAATTAGAAATTAGTTTCCATAAGCTTAATAAGATTACATAGATCCAGCCCAGACTACTCCAACTCTTAACTGGGATATCTAGTACTTCAAAAGGAATTCCTGTTTCGCTGTTACCAGTTTGGGTGCTTTTGACTGAGTACTTAGTTTTTAATACGGCATCTACTGCTCTGACAGTGCTTGTTTTTCCAGCACTTCCAGTAACTCCAATGATTAATGGATTATTCTTTTTTAATTGAATTTTTGTGGCCAGTCTTAACCAATCAAGAATGAACTTCTGAACTTGTTTTTTCATGGTTGGTACTCATAAGAAAGCTGTTGCTTTTCTTTCCATCTTTCTTGAGCTAATTCAAGTAGTTTAGTAATGAGGTCGGTATAACTTAGATCACTAGCTTCCCATAGTTTTGGATACATACTGATAGAGGTAAAGCCTGGAAGAGTGTTAATCTCATTTAAAAAATGCTTTCCAGTCTGTGGTTGATAGAAGAAATCTACTCTGGCTAGACCAATACAGTCTAAAGCTCTAAATGTTTTAATAGCTGTTTCTTTGATTTGTTGGGTAGCTTTTTTAGGAATGTCTGCTGGTATCTTTGTTTGGATATCGTCAGTTATATACTTAGTTTCATAATCATAGAAGCTAGTGTTGGGGATGATCTCTCCACAAACTGAGGCTTGTGGTTCATGATTTCCCAAAATTGAAACCTCAATCTCCTTGATATTCTCTATTCCTTCTTCAACAATTATTTTATGGTCATACTTAAGTGCTTGATTGATAGCTTCATCTAGATCTTGTTTTGAGTTAGCTTTGGCTACGCCGACACTAGAACCCATATTGGCTGGTTTTATAAAGAGAGGATACTTAAGTTGTTGATTAATATTTTGTTTGACCAACTCAGGAACATTTTTCCATTCATGGCTAGTGAAACCAACATAGTTTGTTTGTGGAATGTTATAGAAAGCACAGACTTGTTTTTGTAGGATCTTATCCATCGAGACAGCAGACCCTAGTACTCTGGGACCAACATAAGCTACATTGAGAAGTTCTAATAGGCCTTGCATGGTTCCATCTTCACCATTTGGTCCATGGAGAATTGGAAAGATAATATCAAAATCTAAGATAGCCTTATTAGGAATGAGTGATGGGTTTTCTGGCTTAGTTACTTTTCCATCTTGGATAATGCTTTCTACTGTAGGTCCCAAATTCCAAAAACCTTGATGAGTAATTCCCATGGCAGTAGTCTTGTACAAAGAAGAATCAATATTCTCTTCTATAGATTTAGCTGATTTTACTGAGACTTCATGTTCACCTGATTTTCCACCGAAGATGATAAGAATTTTTTTCATAAATTTATTATATCTTTACTTTCTTTTAATCTCATAGCTTTCAAGGTGTTTTAGGAAGACAGCAGGAGCATCTTCTAGTAGAAACTGTTGAAATTCTTGATAAATAGCCTTACGCTCATTTTTCTCTGCCGTTTTTCGTCCTTTTTCTAGTAGAGCATCGATTCGAGTGTTCTTATATTTGGTAAAGTTGGTACTTTGTTCAGAATGCCAAAGGTAATACTGATCTGGATCAGGTGGAATTTCTTGTCCTAGCAATAAAGCTTGGTAATTATTGGTATCTGGAAAATTAGTAATTCTAATATTCACCTCAATTTGATTATTAACACATTGGTCTTTATCAGAGATATCTTGCTCATCTAAACAAGCTTGATAAGCAATCTTGCCAAACTCTTCCCACTCCTTTTTGATCTCTTCTGCTTGGGAGTTAAAGTTATTAGTAGTTGTCAGCTCAATGTTAAGTGGTTCAAAAGGGATTTCGTCTAGGAGTCTTTCTGTGGCTCGTTCAATATCTTTTTTATATGATTTTCCACCCTCAAGATATGCCCAAGAATTGGGGTTAATTGGTCCATAGGCTCTATCTTTACCCTCTGGTTTGCTTAGGGCATAAGAGAGGGCTTGTCTGACATTTTTAGTGAATAATGGATGAGAGTTATTAAAGAATATTGCTAAGTATCTATTATCATAAATGCTGGAATTAGCTTCTACATTAGGCCACTCATTTAGTCCGTAATCTGTAGAAAGGTCGGGGAGTTCATCAACCTCACCTCTTTTAAATGCTAAGACAGCTTCGTCTTCAGTGAAGTAGAATCGGTAGACAATTTTTTCTTCTGGTCCGTTTACAGTGACCTCGCGAAGCTTGTTTCCCTCCTGTTTATAATTTTCTAAGACGTGTGATCCAACCCCAATTAGCATTGGTCTTTTGAAAAATAGAAGGTGTTTCTTTTGAACAGTTTTAAAAACTGGCCTGGAAACAGTTGTGGGAAAGGGGACAAATTCATCTGGTAATTTGAAAACAATATCATTAGGGGTAGTGATAACTTCTACATCAGGCAATTGATAACTGATATCGGTTGGTTTTAATTCTTTCCCATCTTGCCAAAAGATATTTTTTTTGATCACAAATCGATAGACTTTGCCACCATCTTCGATAGTCCAGCGCTCTGCTAAATAGGGACTGACTGTGTTATCTTCTTCAATTTTTGTCAGACCAGCACTCAATTGATTTTGAATAGAAAGAGGGAGATTTTGTAAATTGTATTTTCCAACTAAACCCACATAACGACGAGGCTTTGGTTCTATTCGTTGGACAATTGAAGAGATAGAGAAAGAAAAGACAATCAACGCTCCAATAATAGAGGTCGCAAATACCCAGCCATGTTTTTTAAAGTAGGTAGTGATATACCAATACAGCTTACGCATAACTACATTATAGTATTTTCTTGGCTAATTATCAGGTTAAACCACGATAATGCTCAGAGAGACTCCAGCAAAAATAGTAATTGCAGCAATTGTTAGGTAGAAGAGAACTTTTTCCAGTCCTCGTTTGGTATGATAAGTTTCACCGCCTCCACCCCAAGTGCTTCCTAATCCTGTTCCTTGAGCTTGAAGCAATACTAGAGCAGTAATAATAACGGACAGAACTATTTGAGAAATTAGAAGAATATTTTTCATAAAATGTACTAATTTATTACTTAGCTACCTCTTGAGACCTGGTTTCTCTAGTAACTGTTACTGTCACAGTTCCAGGAAAAGTGACATTGTCTTTGATTTCATCTCTAATCTTACTAGCTAGAACAGTCACGTCATCATCTTTTGATTTTTCAGGTTTGAGAATGACTCTAACTTCGCGTCCGGCTTGAATAGCGAATGACTCAGCTACTTCTTCATAGCTATTAGCGATAGTTTCAAGTTTCTCTAGTCTTTCTACATATTCTTCATAGTTATCGTATCGAGCTCCTGGTCTGGCTCCAGAGATAGCATCGGCAATGTAGACAATCATTTGTTCAGGGCCAGTAAATGGTTCATCTTCGTGATGCTGAGCAATACAATCAATGACAGGCTGAGGGAGGTTGTATTTCTTGGCAACTTTAACTCCTAGCTCAACGTGGCTGCCCTCAACTTCATCAGAAACTTTACCTAAGTCGTGGAGTAAGCAACCTAGCTTAACAACATTCACATCAGCTTTTAGTTCATGGGCTAATTTTATTCCGATTTGGGTTTCTTCTAAGGTGTGGGCAATTAGGTTTTGTCCGTATGAAAAACGATATTTAAATTTACCGAGCATTCTCATTAGGTCGTTAGGGAGGTTATAAACTCCGACTTCATGACAGAGTTTTTTCCCAGCTTCAAAGGTGATTTTATCGATTTCTTTTCTAACCTTACTAACAATTTCTTCAATCCGGGTAGGTTGGATACGGCCGTCTTTGACTAGTCTCTCTAAAGAAATTCTAGCAATCTCTCTACGCACAGGATCAAAGCAAGATAATCTGACGCTGGTAGGATCGGCATCTAGATCAACATCAACTCCAGTGACTTTCTCAAAGGCATGAATGTTTCTTCCAGATTTACCAATGATTTTTCCTTTTACATCTTCAGAGGGAAGCTCAACTGTGGAGATAGTGTACTCAGCTACATAGTCAGTGGCTCCATGTTTCATGGAGTCAATAATTATCTCTTGAACCTTCTCATCAGCCTCACTCTGGGCTTCTTCTTCTTTCTGTCTAATGAGTTGAGCCATATCTTTACGAAGACGTTTTTCTAGGTCTTCAAAGAGTTGTTTCTTTGCTTCTTCTTTAGTTAGTGAGGAGGCTTTTTCTAACTTTTCTAAGACTTGATTCTCTTTTTGAGTAGTCTTTTGCTTAAGTTGCTCAATCTCCTGGCGTTGGGTATTAAGTCGTTCTTCTTTTTTATCTATTTGAGTTAATCTATCCTCAATCTTAGATAATTTTGAATCTAATGACTGCTGTTGTTGTTGTAGTTTTTGGTTAACTTCGCGAGCATTGTTTTCTGCTTTAGATCTGATTGCTAGAGCTTCATCTTTTGCTTCAACAATAATTTCTCTGGCTTGGGCTTTAGCTTCATTAATAACTTGTTTATTTTCTACAGCATTAACATGCTTAGTAGCGGTAGGTTTTTGTTTAGGCTGTGATTTGTGCTTAGGCTTTACCTTAGCCTGTTTTTTCTTAAGTGGGGTGGGAGGAGGGGTTTTTAACTTCCCCTTGGGTTTTTTATCCTCTTCGTTTCCAAATAAAGTTGATAGGTTGCTGAAAAATGACATCTGACTCCTTACTATAGTTACACATCATAAATTTATATAAATAATCACTTTGCACAAAAGTTACAGCAATAAAGAGACGCTTACTTACTCAGAGTTCTATCTGGAGCTAGTTGAAGAAAACTAATTGTCACTTGATACTTCATGTCTCTAATATTTATGCACTTTGTACTTATTAGTGTGCAAAGTACTGCTTATTGTACTTACCAACTAAGCTTAAGTCAATGGAAACAGCCCGTCTGGAACTTTTAAAAATTATTGATAGATAGGTTTTTTTACTTTGTCTCTTTTACTTTTTCCCAGATTTTCTTTTCAATTTCTCTTAAAAGCTTTGAGTTTTCTGAGAGAGAAGCCTTAGTGGCTTCTCTGCCTTGAGCGATTACTTCACCTTCATATTTATAAAAACTTCCAGCTCGATCAATTACTTTGTAAGTGACAGCAATGTCTATTACATCACCAATCCAAGAAATTCCAAATGCATCCATATCAAACTCAGCGACCTTAAAAGGTGGAGCTAGTTTATTCTTCTTAACTTTAACCCTATGCCGGCTACCGACAATGTCTTCACCTTCTTGGATATTGCCAATCTTACGAATATCTAGGCGTTGAGAGGCATAAAATTTGAGAGCATTTCCACCAGTAGTAGTTTCTGGACTACCAAACATGACCCCGATCTTCATTCTGATTTGGTTAGTGAAAATGACTAAAGTATTAGTTTTATTAATCGCAGCAGCAAGCTTTCTCATTGCTTGAGACATCAACCTAGCCTGGCGTCCTATTGAAGCATCACCCATATCACCTTCAATCTCAGCTTTGGGGACTAAGGCAGCCACAGAATCAATTACCACCAGATCAACTCCACCTGATCTGATTAGAGTTTCAGCAATCTCTAGTGCTTGCTCACCATAGTCAGGCTGTGAGATGAGCATCTCATCAACGTTGACTCCAATTTTCTCAGCTCTAACTGGGTCTAGGGCATGTTCAACATCAATAAAAGCAGCTGCGCCACCTTTTTTCTGGACATTAGCAATAGCATGTAAACAAAGAGTAGTTTTTCCAGATGCTTCTGGTCCATATACTTCAACGATTCTTCCTCTAGGAAAGCCACCGATCCCTAGTGCTAAATCTAGTGACAGTGAACCTGTAGAAACAGAAGGAAAGTCTTTATTAGCTTTGAGAGAGTCTCCCATCTTCATGATTGATCCAGAACCGTGTGTTTTTTCAATTTGTTGCATAGCAATGCTAACGGCTTGTCCTTTGCCAGTGGAGGCTGTTTCATTGGTGCTAACGGATTTTTTTCTAGGCATGACTTCCTTTCAGTTTGATTAGTTATTTTTGGGTTTTTTATTGTTTAAGTGAATTCATAGTACTGTATAATTAAAAGCAGTTAAAGTATGAATTGGTTTTATTACAACAAGTGTAGTAAAACATACAGTTTACTCCTAAAAACGGGCTGTGGCTCAGATGGCTAGAGCGCTCGCATGGGGTGCGAGAGGTCGCTGGTTCAAGTCCAGTCAGCCCGACCATAATTTATGAACAACATCTGGGAGAAATTCTCATCATTTAGTAAAGAAACTAAAACCTATCAGTTTATTACCGTTGACTGCTCAGAGTGCGGACAGATTTATCATAAAGAAAACGCAAGTAGTAGTGATAAATCTGAAGCTGAAAAAGTATTAGATGCCCATGTTGTGAGCAATAAATGCGGAGGTGCAGTCTCATATTCTGAGGATGAGTACACTAATTAACCTATGTCTCAAGTAAAAATTCATCCCTCATGGAACAAAGTTTTGAAAGGTGAGTTTGAGAAACCATACTTTAAGGAATTAGTTGAGTTTGTGAAATCAGAGTACAAGGCAGGTCCCGTTTATCCCCCAGGCTCACAAATATTTTCAGCTTTTGATAACTGCCCCTATGAAGATGTTAAAGTAGTCATCCTCGGTCAGGATCCATATCATGGTCCTAAGCAAGCTAATGGGTTATGTTTCTCAGTCAGTAAAGAAGTTAGAACCCCACCCTCATTACAAAATATTTATAAAGAATTAAAAAAATGATGTGGGGAAAGAGATCCCCTCTCACGGAGACCTTGAGCATTGGGCAAAGCAAGGAGTTTTAATGCTGAATGCGACTTTGACAGTACGTCGCGGTCAAGCTGGCTCTCATCAAGGTAAAGGATGGGAAGGGTTTACCGATGCAGTGGTAGAGTTACTCTCTAGAGAAAAGACAGGCTTAGTATTTTTACTTTGGGGAAGTTATGCCAAGCGTAAGGGTGAAGTTATCGATCGGGAGAAACACCTAGTCCTAGAAGCAGCTCATCCCTCACCATTTAGCGCTCACAATGGTTTCTTTGGTTGTGAACACTTTAGTCAAACGAATCAGTATCTTCTTTTACAAGGACAAGATGAGATAGAATGGTAATTAATGTCACTTAAACAAAAACTTAGCTCAATGTATTCACAACAACGACGCATTAATGCGGCTAAACATGGGACAGATGATCCTCGTCTTAAAAGAACATTAGAGCTAAAGCAACAGATGATGGGGCGTCGTATCGGCCGTTATCAGGCTGAACAGAAACTAGAGAAAGATAAGTAATGCCCAAAGTAATATCTTCAGCCAAGGCTCTTATTTTTGATGGAGATAAATTCCTACTAATTCGTGAAAAGATTAAAGATAGAGATATTTGGGATCTCCCAGGAGGGAAGATTGAGTATCACGAATCTCCACAGGAAGCTGTAAAACGAGAAGTTAAAGAAGAGCTCTACATAGATGTTAAGGTTGGTAAGTCAGCTGGGGTGTGGTGGTTTATCTCTGACTACAGTAAACATCAAATAGTTTGTCATACTTTTATCTGCACCCC